>DASZUY010000368.1:0-5310 GCA_035547495.1 Parafilimonas sp.
AAAATATTTTAAGACCGGGTTTTGGCAGGCTTGGCATTGGCATTCTTGATGGTGGTTTTTATGGATTGATGATTTCGCAGGAGTTTAGAAATTAAAGTAGGGTAGAGGCTTTGTTTACAGATGAAAGAGCGATGTAAATCGCCATTCAACTAAAATAAAAATAGGTTGGCAATGCTGCCAACCTATTGATTTTTTGTGGGCCCACCTGGGCTTGAACCAGGGACCCCCTGATTATGAGTCAGGTGCTCTAACCAGCTGAGCTATGGGCCCGGAGCCAGTGGCTCTTGAGGGAGCGCAAAAATAATCAAACCGCTTAAATTTCAAAGAAGCATTTTACAATCTTATTTTTGACGCATGCAAAACATTAAGAATATAATTTTTGATTTGGGTGGTGTGATATTAAATATCGATTTTAAACAAACAGAACTTGCTTTTGCAAAACTCGGAATCGGAAATTTTAATGAATATTATACGCTGCAAAGTCTTTCACCGCTTTTTGAAAAACTTGAATTAGGATTAATTGCACCTGAAGTTTTTTATGATGAATTTAGAAAACTTGCAAAAAGCAATATCAAAAATGAAGAAATACAAAATGCGTGGAATGCTTTGCTGCTCGACTTTCCGGCGGAACGCATAAGTTGGTTAAAAGAAATCAGCAAAAAATATAAAATTTATCTGCTTTCAAACACAAATAAAATTCACTACAATGCTTTTATAAAACTGTTTGATGAGCAAATTGGCGATGGAAATTTTAATGATTATTTCATCAAGCCATATTATTCGCATGAAATTAATTTGCGCAAGCCCGATAAAGAGTGCTACGAATATGTATTGAAAAATGAAAACTTAATTGCGCAGGAAACTTTGTTTATTGACGATTCAGAAAAAAATATTGAAGCAGCTAAAACTGTTGGGCTAAATGTTATTTACCTGCCAACACCACACACGATTCTTGAACTTAACTTATAGTAATTATTTTATTTCCTCGAAATCGATATAATCGTCAGCAGGCGGCTTGGTGGTTTGTTTTGAGGTCGAATATGTTTGGTTTGAATTGGGTTGTTCTTGTTGCTGGCGATTCATTTCATTTACTTTATTGCGAACATGTGCAGAAACTCTTGACACTGGTAAAATAAAATCAAAAATCAATCTATATAAAAGATAGAAAACTAAAAATGTAAAAAGCCATTCAATCATTGTGTAAAGATAGTTTCGTTTTGTATTTAAAAAAGAATGCGCGTAATAATTTCACAACAGGTTAACCACGCAGAAATTTGGAAGAAAATAATTATCACACTATATTTGCAATGGAATTTAAACACTTGGAAGGGAACAAATCGTTCCCTTCTCTTTTTATCAGAGGTTATCAGTGGAAACAATTTTGCAAAAAACAGAAGCGTTGGTTACAAAACTTCTTTCACAAGAGCCGGAATATTTTCTTGTAGAAATAAAAATTAAACCAACCAATAATATCAAGGTTTATATTGATGGTGATAAAGGTATTTCAATTGAAAAGTGTGTTTATTTCAATCGCCAGCTGTATAAAAAAATTGAAGACGCAGGTATGTTTCCTTCGGGAGATTTTTCGCTTGAAGTTTCTTCTCCCGGTGTTGATAAACCTTTAAAACTTCATCGGCAATATTTAAAAAATATAGGGAGAAACATAGAAGTTACTTTTAATGATGGTTCAAAAAAAGAAGGCAAACTTCTTCAGGCAACAAACGACGATATAATTCTTGAGCAGGTAAATGGTAAAGGAAAAAAAGCAGAAACTCAACAATTGGTAATTCCATTTTCTAACATAAAAACTACAACAGTTCAAATTCAATTTTAATTGTACGAAACATTCTTCGTACTTCGTAAACCGTAAATTGTATGGCAAGTATTAATTTAATAGAAGCTTTTCAGGAGTTTAAAGACGCCGAAAATATTGACAGACCTACTTTGATGAAAGTAGTGGAAGATGTTTTTAAAACTTTGCTTCGCAAGAAATTTGGCAGCGACGAAAACTTTGATGTAATCGTAAATGCCGAAAAAGGTGACCTTGAAATTTTTCGTCGCAGAATGATAGTTGAAGATGGCGAGGTAAACGATCCGCTTGCAGAAGTTGCTTACTCAGAAGCTGTAAAAATTGAACCCGATTTTGAAGTAGGCGAAGAATTATACCAGGAAGTTGATATGCTTGATTTCGGTCGCCGTGCAATTCTTGCAGCCAAACAAACATTGGCAAGCCGTATAAGCGATTTAAAGAAAAATGTTTTAGTAAAGAAGTACAGCGATAGAATTGGTGAAATAATTAATGCAGAAATTTACCAGGTTTGGAAAAAAGAAGTTTTATTGATGGATGAAGAAGGCAACGAATTAATTTTGCCTAAAAGCGAGCAAATTCCACAAGATTATTTTAAGAAAGGTGAAAACATCCGTGCTGTAGTAAGAAGAGTAGATTTAAAAAACAGTACACCTGTTATTATTTTAAGTCGTACGAGTCCTGATTTTCTGGCTAAATTATTGGAGATAGAAGTTCCCGAAATTTTTGATGGTCTCATAACCATTAGAAAAATTGTTCGCGAACCGGGAGAAAGAGCTAAAGTTGCAGTAGAAAGTTTTGATGATAGAATTGATCCGGTTGGTGCCTGTGTTGGAATGAAAGGAAGCCGCATTCATGGTATCGTTCGCGAATTAAAGAATGAAAATATAGATGTAATAAATTGGACTAATAATATACAGTTACTTATTCAGCGTTCATTAACTCCATCTAAAATAAGTTATATGGATTTAGATAATGAGAATAAGCATGCTGATGTATATTTAAAAGCAGATCAGGTTTCCCTTGCAATTGGACGCAGAGGAGTGAATATAAAATTAGCTTGCGAGCTAACCGGTTATGATATAGATGTGTTTCGCGAAAGCGAAGGTGAAGCTGAAGAATTCGATATTGATTTGGATGAGTTCTCAGATGAAATTGATACATGGGTTATTGATGAATTAAAACGTGTAGGTTGCGATACTGCACGCAGCGTAATGGATTTAAGTGTTGATGAATTGGAAAGAAGAACAGACCTGGAAAAAGAAACAATTGAAGATGTGAAGAAAGTGCTGAAAGCAGAATTTGAAAAGGAATAATTAATGCAGCCTGAATAAACAAATAGAAATTAAACGTGGGCTGCAAAAAATAAATAATATTAATGGCTGAAGTAAAATTACCGAGATTATTAGCCGCCGCTAAAGAATTTAACGTAGGGCAGGATACTCTTATTGAGTTTCTTGTAGGCAAAGGTTTTAACCGCGATGAGCTGAAACCACAGGTAAAGCTTACAGAAGAAATGTATTTTGCTGCACTGCAAAATTTTCAAAGCGACAAAGTAGCAAAAACAAAAGCAGATCAGGTTGAAATTCCTAAAAGTGCGCAAACAGAAAGAAAAAGAAAAGAAGATGAAGAAATTACTTTTAGAAAAGAAGAAATTAAACATACACCGGAAGTAGTTGCGCAAAAAGAACCGGAAAAACCAGTAGAAGAAGTAAAGCCACCGGTTGAAGAAAAAGTGCCTGAACCCGAAGTTGAAAAACAGGAACAACCTGAAATTGTAAAAATTGAAGCGCCGGAAATAGAAGGTCCGAAAGTGATTGATAAGATTGATTTGGATGCGATCGATTCATCAACGCGTCCAAAGAAATCAAAAGCAGCTAAAAAGCAGCCGCAGGTTTCAAAACCTGAGATCGTTGAACAACCTGCAGAAGAACATCAGCAGGAAACAACTCAAATAACAGAAACAGAATCAGAAGCGCCAACTGTAATTGACAATATTAAAGCTGAAAAAATTGAAGGTCCGAAAGTAGTTGGCAAAATTGATCTGCCGGTTGAAAATGATATACGGCCCAAGCCTTCAGCACCAAGAGAAGAAAAAAGAAAACGCAAACGAATTCCGATAGATAAAAAAGGTGTTGATACGAATGAAAGAAGACCACCTTTTCAACCTCAGCAAAGACCACCAGGAGGTGATGGACAAAACCGTTTTCAAAGAGAGGGCAACAGACCGGGTGGTGGTCAGCAAAGACCACATCATGGTCCAAACAGAGGTCCGGGCAATCGCGATAGACGGCAACCCATTCCTGATCGCGAAATAGATCAAAAAGAAATCCAGGAAAAAATAAGGCAAACGCAGGCAAAACTCGCGGGTTCGTCAGGCAGAGGCAAAAGCCTTAAAGCAAAACATCGCCGCGAAAAAAGACAGGATGCCGCCGAAAATCTTGAAGCCGCTGAAAGCAATGTGTTACAGGTTACAGAATTTGTAACAGTAAGTGATCTCGCAAATCTTATGAATGTAAGTTTTGCGGATGTTATCAGCAAGTGTATGAGCCTTGGTATAATGGTTTCCATTAATCAGCGTCTCGATGCAGAAGTGATAGAACTTGTTGCAGGTGAATTTGGATATGAGGTTGAGTTTATTGGTTTGGAAGATGCGGAAGAAGAAGATGAAGATGTGGAAGATGATGGAGAAGATCTTCAGCCGCGACCACCAATTGTAACAATCATGGGTCACGTAGATCATGGTAAAACATCATTGCTTGATTACATAAGAAGCGCAAACGTTGTTGCCGGTGAAGCGGGTGGTATAACACAACATATCGGCGCATACCAGGTTACTATTTCTGATGATAAGAAAATAACTTTCCTTGATACACCAGGTCATGAAGCATTTACAGCCATGCGTGCCCGCGGTGCAAAAGCTGCAGACATTGCAGTAATTGTTATTGCTGCTGATGATGCAGTAATGCCGCAAACAAAAGAAGCCATCAGTCATGCGCAGGCAGCAAACCTGCCAATGATTTTTGCCATCAATAAGGTTGATAAAGATGGCGCTAACCCAACAAAAATTTACGAGCAGCTTTCGCAAATGAATATTTTGGTTGAAGAATGGGGTGGAAAATATCAGAGCCAGGAAATATCAGCCAAGAAAGGAATGAATGTTGACTTGTTATTAGAAAAGATCTTGCTTGAAGCCGATCTCCTCGACTTAAAAGCAAATCCTGATAAAGATGCATCCGGAACTATTATTGAAGCTTCATTGGATAAAGGACGCGGATATGTTGCAACCGTATTGGTTCAAAACGGTACATTAAATCAAAGTGATTTGATGACATCAGGTCAATACTTCGGCAGAATTAAGGCAATGTTTAACGAGCGCAACCAGCGCGTGAATGAGGTGCCGCCTTCATCTCCCGTGCAAATTCTTGGTTTGAATGGTGCCCCGCAAGCCGGTGAAAAATTTAAAATATTTGCTGATGAAGCCGAAGCAAAAGAAGTTGCAA
>DASZUY010000369.1:0-20531 GCA_035547495.1 Parafilimonas sp.
TTGAATTATCTGTGAAATCATATTCATAAGGTTTTGCGCAATGATTATTATAATCAAATCTTGCAACCGGCGGCTTTAGGTAAACGTAAGCAGGTCTTACAAGTGTGTCCTTGCATCCAAATTCAGAAACTATCAGCGTTACCTGGCGATAACCTGTGTCTTTATATTCATATAACGGATTTTGTTCTCCAGAAGTGCCGCCATCACCAAAATCCCATAACCAATCTGTAATTGAACCTGTTGAAGAATCGCTGAACTGAATAAGATCACCTGCACAGGCCAACAAAGGTTTTGCTGCAAAGTTTGCATTTGGTTTCTCTCCTAATGATACAGCGTTTACAATTGAAATACTATCCGTGCAACCTTTATTGGTAACAATTGTAAGCGTTACTGTATAAACCCCAACCTTAGCGTAATAATGCCGTGGCACAGAATCTTTAGAGGTGCCACCATCACCAAAATCCCATTTGTAGGATGCAATAGAATCAGGTGAAGATATTATGGGATGAAATGTTAGTGCTTTTGGTGCACAACCTTCGTAAGGTATATTTTCTATACTAAGAATTTTTGGCGGACCAATTTGCACGAGATCAGTACGTGTAATTGTATCCGCACAGCCATTTGCATTAAAAGCAATTAGGCTTACAGAATAACTTCCTACATTGGTGTATGTATGTTGTGTATTTGCCGAATCAGAAGTTGAACCATCACCAAATAACCATTTATAATTTTCTGCACCCACAGATTGGTTAAAGAATTTGATAGTTACAGGATAAGTACAAGTTTTTACATTGCCTCTTATATAAAAGGCTGCTTTAGGTTTGGTACCTGTTATAATCTGCTTTGTAATTGTGTTGGTACAACCGCCAAAATCTGCAGTAAGTTTTACATTGAAAGTATCTGAACCTTTATATGTGTGCGATACAGTTAATCCGGTGTCTGTTGAACCATCACCAAAGTCCCATATATCATTTACAGGCGAGGATGAAGATGCATCTGTAAAAACTACAGGCTCATTTATACAACCACCCGTGTATGTAAAATTAGCTTTAGCTGTTCCAATGTTTATTTGTTGTTTGTATGTGTTTGTACAACCTTCTTTGTTTTGTGCAACAAGTGTTACGGTAAAATTGCCTGATTTATTATAAACATGGATGGGATTTATGCTTGTGCTGTTTGACCCATCTCCAAAAAACCATTGATATTCTAATGCGCCACTGGCAACAGAAGTGTTGATAAAAGTTACAGTTGCCGGCGTGCTGCAAATACTTGTATAGTTATAATTGAATCCTGCTTTTACAAGACCGCCGACTTTTATCAAGTCTTTATTTTGTAATGTTTGTTTGCATCCAAAGCTGTTGATTACATTTAATGTAACACTAAACGTGTCTGAAATATTATACGTAGGGTTTGGATTTTGCAGTGTGGATGTTGTTCCATCTCCGAAATCCCAAATCCAACTATTTACAGTACCAGCGTTAGCAGCACTTTTATCTGTAAAAGAAACATTTAATGGTGCGCATCCGTCTGATGGGTTTGCAGAAAATGAAACTGTTGGATTTGGATGCACGGTAATAAATCCTTTTTTTACAACTGTATTTTCACCCAAAGCATTTTTTATAGTT
Source organism: Parafilimonas sp. (assembly GCA_035547495.1). Taxonomy (GTDB): domain Bacteria; phylum Bacteroidota; class Bacteroidia; order Chitinophagales; family Chitinophagaceae; genus Parafilimonas. The sequence continues at coordinate 1,626 of DASZUY010000369.1, forward strand.
AGTGTAACTGTATATTTTCCCGAATCAATGTAAATAGTACTTGGGTTTTTCTTGCTTGATGTAGAACCATTACCTAAATCCCAAGACCATTGCGTAGGATTGCCTGTTGACGCATCACTAAATTGAACTACTAAAGGGCTGCAACCTTGTTGTATGGTGGCTGTGAAATCTGCATTTAACTGAGCTGATGCATTTACTGAAATGAGCATGACAATAGAATACAAAGCTCTTTTCAACATATGCAATCTGCCGAAAGATTTCATGGGTGGATAAATGTTCTCTGGGTTTACCAGCAACGCTCAAAACTATGAAACTTTTTATGTTTATTTCATGCATGCATTTTTTGTTTTCCCCATAGGCAGGGAGAATGTATTTTCATTTTTGCAAAATTTATCGCAGAAGCGTAACATTTCCCTTTACAGGAATGATGCTTCCGTTTTCACAAACAACTTCCATCATATAAACATAAACGTCAGATTGCATTGCGTTACCATTATAGGTTCCGTCCCAGCCTGAAGAAGCAGTATTAGGAGTAACATTATATCGTTCAAAAATTAATTGTCCCCAACGATTAAAAATTCTGAATGACTTTATATTAAATAAGCCCGTTCCTCTGGCATAAAATAAATCATTTATGCCATCACCATTTGGAGAAAATGTATTTGGAATAAACACGTTTGTATTTTTACAAACTACTCTAACGGTTACCTGGTCACGCGCAACACAACCTCCGCCATTCGATGCAATACAAGTATAGGTTATGGTTTGTTTAGGCGATGCAATCGGGTTTGCAGCGCCGGCATTGTCAAGACCTTGAGGTGGTGTCCATTGCCACTGTGTTATATCAGCAGAGCTGTTTGATATTAATCTTACAGAAGAACCAACGGGGAGTGTAATATCATTCGCCTGGAAATTCATATGCGGAACAGGGAAGGTTTTTACAAACACAAATCCTGTATCAGCAAAACAATTATGTTCTGCATAACCGATTACTTTATATGTAATGGCAGTATCTGCTGCAGCAGTAAAGGTTGGGTTAGCTGCTTTATCATTATCTAAATATGTTGAGGGGTACCATTGATATCTCGATGCACCCGAAGCTAAAAATTGTGTTTTTTCGCCAACACATAAAGTGTCCCCGCCAGATACAGTTATAGGCGATGGAGCAATTGCTTTTACAGAAACCGAATCAGTTCCTTTACAGCCAATCTCATCCATACCTGTAACAACATAAGTGGCGAAGCTATCAACAGTAATATTGGGCGATTGGCAATTTGTACAGCTTAATCCTGCGCCTTGCCATGCATATTTTAAAGCGCCAGTTGCATTCAATTGGTAAATGCCACCCTGGCAAACGCTTGTATCGGAACCAGCTTTTACAACAGGAGGAGAATTTATTTTTATTTTTTGTGTTGTTGTATCAGAACATCCTGCAGGCGTTGATGCAATTAACGACACAACATAATTACCGCCTGTTTTATAACTTGTATTTACACTTTGGCCCGATCCTAACGAGCCATTATTAAACTTCCAGTTCCATTGTAAAACAGAAGTATCTTTTGTGCTGTTATTTGCTTTAAAATTTACGGTTGCATTAGCACAGGCAATGCTATCTCCGGTTATTGTTATGTTTGGTGATGGATATACAATTATCGGGTTAGCAATATTCAAAGTGTCTTTGCAACCTAATTTTGTAACAGCGATCAAAGTTGCTTTGTAACTGCCTGTCTTATCATAATAATGGCTTACCTGTGCTGCATCTGTAGAATCATTGTCTCCAAAATACCAAATGTGATGTGTTATGATATCTCTCGATCGCGATGCGTCAGTGAACTTTACCAATGCAGAATCGCAACCATTCGTGTTCGACAGATTTGCATCTGCTGTTACGTTATATATTTTTACAGTATCAGTTCCTATAATTGAAACTTTACAACCTAATGAATCGGTAAGAATTAATTTCGGAACATAAAAACCTGTATCATACGTGTGTGCACTTTGACCTTTTAAGGTAACATCAACATTACCATCACTATAATCCCAGGTATATGTTTTTGTATGGCTGGCAGTAGCTGTAAACTTAACTATAGCCGGAGAACATGCAGGCTTTGCCTGGTACATCAATTTTCCGGTTGGTCCTCTGATTATAATATTTCTGCTGAAGGTATCTGCGCAATCTCCATAACCTTTTAAAATTAGTTTTACAGGATAAGTGCCGGGATAAGTGTATATATGTTCGGGAGAATCTACAAGCGAAGTGCTGCCGTCACCAAAATCCCAGTTAAAAGAACTATAGTCAGTTGATTTATTCGAGAAATTAACTTGTAGCGGAGGGCAGGTAGAGAACGAATCGCTCATACTAAATTTTGCTGAAGGATTTGATACGAGTAATGACTGCGAAATAATACTGTCTTTACAACCAATATCATCAATAACAGTTAATGATGGTCTGTAGGTTCCTGATTTTGTATATTCATGATAAGGATTTTGCCTTGTTGATTGTGTGCCATCTGCAAAGTTCCATACATATTGTAAGTCGGTGCCAAACGATTTATCCTTGAAAGAAACCTGTGTGCCGGGGCATACGATCGAATCGGACAAATCAAATTTTGCATAAGGATGGGAAACGTAAACATAGTCGGGCTTTCCAACTGTGTCGCTGCAACCATAGCTATCGGTAACAATTAATTTTGGGGTATAAAAACCTGTATCTGAATAGGAGTGAGAAAATACCTGGCTGCTGTTATAATAATATTGAATGTAGTCACCGTAATCCCATGTCCAGCTAACTATATTATGTATCCCGTCACTTTTAGATTTATCATTAAACAATACAGAATAGCCTGAACATATTTCCGGTTGTTTGCTTAAAAAATTTGCAAGTGGTCCGTAAATAGTAATTGAATCAGGCGAAGAATAATAATATTGACAGTTATTCAAATCAGTCATCGTTGAGAAAACCTTGAACTTACCGGTTGTTGTATAAGTATGCGCTGTTTTGGTGTCACCATTTATAGTGACTACTGTACCATCACCAAAATCCCATTTGGTATTTTTAATATTGTCAATATTAATTCCTGAAACATCTGCAGTGATGTCGGTGCCTCTGCAGTAAACACTATCTGAAAGAGACATTGTGCCTTGTTCATCAATTACATGAATTGTTTTTGTGGCCGTGTCTTTGCAATTTTTATTTTGAGTGTATAGATGGATAGTATACACGCCAGGAGTTGTATATAAATGCACAGGATTTTTTGCTGTATCGTTTGTACCATCACCAAAATCCCAGGTATGATCAATATCAACAATAGAAGTATCAATAAAGTTAACAGTGCTTTTATTATTGCAATTAAGTTTTACCTGCATTCCCGCTATTGGAGGTAAAGCATATAGTACGTGAAACTTTGTTATAGTATCAGTACAGCCATAATTAAATGCGACAAGCTTAAGGGTTCGATAGCCTGTATCCTGCGGGATAAAATAATACGTTTGGCCGGAAGCCGAATCCTGAATTGCTGTTCCATTCCATTGCAAAAATGTGATAGGACCATTGGTTGAAGTATTATGAAAATACACACCTGCATTTGTACATGTAGAATCAAAATCCCCAACAAAATCTGCGTGTGGTTTATGCCCGGCAAATACTGCGTTTTTGAGTGTGTAAGTAGTAGTGCATCCATCCTCTGTTACAATAGAAACCTTTACTGCATAAATACCTTCTTTTGTGTAAGTGTGTTGCGGGTTTGCACTGGATGATGTTCCGCCATCACCAAAATCCCATGAATACGTTTTGACCTTAGTATTTAAATTAAGTACCAAACTTGGTTGAATGGTTAAAGGAATGCATCCACTATCGGGTAAGTTGGTCAGGTATTTAATTCTTATGGGTTGAATAGTTATGTAATTGTCTTTTTCAAAAACACTTGAACACCCGTTTGCGTTAATTGCTGTAAGCGTTACTGTATAAGAACCGTTATCCGTATAACTGTGCACGGGGTTAACAGCATGCGATGTATCTCCATCACCAAAATCCCAAATATATTGTGTAGCACCGCCTGTTGACGTATTGGAAAAGTTTACAGAAAATGGCGTTGAACAACTCGCTGTATCATTTGCTTTAAATGAAGCCGAAGGTCCCGCGGCAACGGTAATTGTTTTTGTGATTGAATCTGAGCAGTCCGACGAAAATGTATTTACAAGTTTGACAGTATATGTACCTGTATTAAGATAGGTTTTCGTTGGATTTAATTCAGTTGATGTAGTGCTATCCCCAAAATACCATGTGCTTGAAACGGGAGTGGGAGAAGAAGTGTTTGTAAAGTTTATCGGCTCATTGGAGCAAGTTGCGTCTGTATTTTTAAATGAAGTAGTTGGAATGGCGATAGTTACTTTTAAAGAAGCTGTGTCTGAGCAGCCACCGGCAGATATCGCAGTTAAAACAACATTATAAGTTCCAGAACTATTGTAATTGTGAGTTGCATCTTGCGATGTGCTCGTTGCACCTCCGTCACCAAAATTCCAAACATAAGATATATTACCTGAGCCGGTACCCACACTATTGTTTTCAAATATTGCAGTAGCGGGTCTTTTGCAAATATTAAGTGAGCTAAGTGAAAAATCTGCATTCACTCCATCTTCAATATGTACAAGATCACTTTTTGTTATTGCGTTTGTGCAGCCATAACTGTTTGTAACTTTTAATGTAACATCAAACGTGCCGGATGATTTATAAATATGATTCGCTTTTACATCAGTTGAAACATATCCATCACCAAAATCCCATAAATAATCTGTAATAGTTCCAGAACCTGCTTTACTGCTGTTTGAAAAATTTACATCTAATGGAAAACAACCTTCTGTTGGCGAAGCATTAAAAACTGCCTGCGGATTTGCATAAACAGTTATATAATCTGTTTCAGTTATAGAATCTCCGCCCGAGCTATTTTTGATTGAAAGCTTTACAGTGTAAACACCAGGATTATAATAAGTGGTAAAAGGATTTTGTTGCGTTGCTGTTGTTCCGTTACCTAAATTCCATTTCCAGCTGGTGGGATTTCCTTTTGATTGATCTTCGAAAGCAACAATAAGCGGAGAACAACCACTTTGAATATTGGAAGTGAAGCTTGCTTTTAATTGCCCAAAAGATTGGTTAGCAAAAAAAGAAAAAAGTAAAACAAAAAAACACAAACACACATAGGTGCGGTTGGTTTTCATAGATAATGAATTTTCTAATTAGGAAATGGATGTTATTTCCGTTTACCGGAACGGTTAAAAGTACCTGATACTACCTTAATAGAGAGGAAACCGGACTAAATCGGATATAGATTAAACGCATGTTATTTTAGGATAAAATGAAGATGGAAGGATTGAATCTTATTTCTTTTAAAAATAAACCTTTTGATGGCGGAGAAAAATCTGCAAGATTGCAATTTTTTGAGAAGACAATTTTTTCAAGTTCAGAAACAGCAGCTTCATTTTTTGCGAGCTTGAGCATTGTTCCGGTTATGGCTTTTACCATACCACGTAAAAAACGGTCGGCTTTAATTTCGTATCTCCAAATATCATCTTCAATTATCCATTGCGAATGTTGAATGTTGCAGAAAAAATGGTTGACCTGCGTTTTCTTTTTTGAGAATGAAGTAAAATCTTTAAAACTTTTTATCGCTGTTGCATATTGATGCAGCAAATCGACATTTAAACTAAAAGGATAATAATAAGATGTTTCAAACAAAAATGGATTTTTTTTTCTGTGAATATGATAATGATACATTCTTGATGTAGCATCAAAACGACAATGTGATGTTGATTGTACTTCAAAAATTTTTTTTACTGCAATATCAAAATTCAACAGCGCATTAAGGTTGTATAAATTTTCATTTTGAATGATGATATCAGCATCAAAATGAAAAAAATTTTGTTCTGCATGCACACCTGCATCTGTGCGCGAAGAACCTGTTAAACTAAAATCTTTTTGATAGTAAATTTTTAAGGCTCTTTCAACTTCTCTCTGGATGGTATTTGCATTTTTCTGTACCTGGAAACCGCTGTAATGTGTTCCTAAATAAGCAACTTCCAAAAAGTATCGCGACATAAAATATAATTATCGCAGCATAGATTCAAATCGGCGCTTATAATAAGGATCTATAATTTGGCTTTCGAGATTTGAATAGTTGCCGTAATCATAAACATTTTTATACAACGCATCGTACAAACTGTAGCGACCATCATCACTTGAAAAAATATTTCCAAGCATCTTTACCTGGTCGGTTGTAATGCATTTGTTTTTTAAATATTTCAGCGCGGTTTGCACCATGTCGTTATCATTACCCTGCACAAACATTTTGCGCTTAACCTTATCAAGTTCGTTATCAGAAATCATATTGCTGCAATCTTCTCTTACGGCGCTAGTTGTTTTTACAGTTTGATTTTCCGGGGCTGAATTTGAAACAGCATTATTAGTGCTTGCAACGGGAGGCGTACTAATATCAGTATTTGTATTTTGATTGGTTGATTTATAAAAAGGATTGCTTACTGCATGTGTTGTAGTATCTATATTATCTGTTGATGTGTTATTCAAGAATGTTGTTGTTGAAGTATCTGTTTTCTGAATATTGCTATCAGCAGTTTCATTTGCAGGTTGTGATGTTGCAGAGTTCTCGCCTGCAGGAACAGAGGCAATATCATTCGATGCAGATGATATAGAATCGGCAGGTACAAAAACTTTAATGGTATCATTACCAGTCGTTCTGTCAACAAAAACCATATTAGTTCCTGTATCTTGTTTCGATTCAGAAATTTTTAACAATTGCGCAGTTGTATCTGCTGGAGTATTATTGGTAAGAGGTGTAGCAGCTACAGTTGATGCAACATTGTTTGTATCAGTTGCCGGCGTTGAGGCAGATACTGCAACGGTATCCTGCCTGGTGTTGTTAAAAACAATATTTTTATTTGTAAGATTTGAATCATTTACAACATCGGAAAGCATATCGGTAAAATTATTGGCTGCAGTTGTATTAGCAGCAACCAATTTTTCTGTTTCCATATTTTGCAATGCCCAACCATTTGAAGTATTCGATAATTTATAGCCTAAATCTTTTTTATTGATAACGCATTTAAAACTTTGATCAGGATATTTATTCATTGGAAAACTTACCGTAAAGCTGTAATTGCCATCGGTTAGTTTAGAAAGAATTACATAACCATAGTCTGAAGAACTGTATACTTTGCCATTCATTACCACAGCAAATGGTTGCTGCGCTTCACTTTCAATATAAATAAAATGCTTTTGCTGTGCCTCGGTTTTAAAAAAAATGCTTGTAACAAAGAATAAAAGAAGTACGCTTAAGAAATGCTTCATCAGGTTATTTTTAATAAAACTATTTAACTGCGCAAAACTAACATAAAATAAAAATTCACATAGTTTGTAACAATAATGGCGGATATTTTAACCATTTATATATTTATTTATAATTGGACAGTTACAGAGCCTTTATTTTTGCAGACTTTTAAAATCAGCACATGAAAAAATTTTTATGGTTTTTATCGCTGTTAATATGTACAGCAACGATTGCTCAAGATAATCCTCAAGATACTTCGTGGAAGCAGATATATCGCGCAGAAGCAACCAAGATTAATGACCTTGTTGACACTAAGCTCGATGTAAAATTTGATTACAGTAAATCTTACATGTACGGTAAAGAATGGTTAACCGTGCATCCACATTTTTATCCCACAGATTCTTTAACGCTTGATGCAAAGGGCATGAACATAAACGAAGTTTCTCTTTACTCAAACGGAAAGAAAACACCTTTGAAATACGATTATGACAGCATGTTTTTGCGCATCACTTTAAACAAAACATACAAAGCAAATGAAAATTATACGGTGTATATAGATTATGTTTCTAAACCCGATGAATGGCGTGAAGGTGGCAGTGCAGCAATTACAGGTGCAAAAGGTTTATACTTTATAAATCCGCGTGGTGATGAACCGAACAAGCCAACAGAAATTTGGACACAAGGTGAAACAGAACATAACTCTGTTTGGATGCCAACAATTGACAAGCCAAATCAAAAAACAACAGAACAAATTACGATGACCGTGCCGGATAAATATGTTACACTTAGTAATGGTCTTCTTATCAGTCAAAAGAAAAATTCGGATGGCACACGTACCGATACATGGAAAATGGATTTACCACATGCACCTTATTTGTTTTTTATGGGCGTTGGTGAATATTCAATTATAAAAGATAGTTACGAAGGAAAAGATGTGGCGTATTATGTAGAGAAAGAATATGCGCCGGTTGCAAGAGGAATTTTTGGTCACACACCAGAGATGATAAAATTTTATTCGCAAATATTGGGCATTGATTTTCCCTGGCAAAAATATGATCAGATTGTTGGTCGAGATTACGTAAGCGGTGCCATGGAAAACACAACTGCAACTTTGCATGAAGAAGCAGCTTATCAAAATGCGCGTCAGTTAAAAGATGGTAACAATTGGGAAGATGTTATTGCCCATGAATTGTTTCACCAATGGTTTGGCGATTTGGTTACAACAGAAAGCTGGAGCAATATAACAATGAATGAAAGCTTTGCTGATTTTAGTGAAACACTTTGGAATGAATACAAATATGGTCAGGATAAAGGCGACATGAAGAATTATGATGACATGCAATCATATCTTAACAGCAACAGTGATGATAAACCTTTAGTACGTTTTTATTATGCAGATAAAGAAGATGTGTTTGATGCAGTAAGCTATCCAAAAGGCGGAAGAATTTTAAACATGCTGCGGCATTATTTGGGCAATGATGCGTTTTATGCATCGCTGCATAAATATCTTACAGATAATAAGTTTAAAACCGGCGAAGCGCAGCAATTGCGTTTGGCTTTTGAAGCGGTTACCGGTCAGGATTTAAACTGGTATTGGAATGAATGGTATTACGGCGCCGGCGAGCCTGTGCTTGATATAAATTATGTGTATGATGATGACGCGCATAATGTAAAAGTTATTGTTCAGCAAAAACAAAAACAGCAGATATTTAAAATGCCGGTGAACATAGATATTTATAACGGCGGTAACAAAACACGTCACCAGGTTTGGATGCAAAATCCGATTGATACATTTACATTCAGCTACACTACAAGACCTGACCTTGTAAATTTTGATGGTGATAAAATTTTGCTGTGCAGAAAAACGGATCATAAAACTGCAGATAATTTTAAAGCACAATGGAAATATGCGCCTTTGTATGTTGACAGGCTTGAAGCACTGGAATATTTTGCAGATAATAAAATGGTGTACGATTTAAGTCTTGGTTTAAACGATAAATTTTACGGAATAAGAAGTTATACTTTAGATAGATTAAAAGAAATTCCGGAAGCACTTGCAAATGCAGATATATTAAATACTATTCAACGCATTGCAGAGAACGATGATCACAACAGAACAAAATCAAGAGCCATTGCAATACTGGCCGATACAAAAGATGCCAAGTACAAATCTTTATTTGAAAAAGATGTGAATGATTCTTCTTACAGTGTTGCAGGTGCTGCGCTTGAAGGATTAAACAATCTTGATTCTGCAAATGCATATACACTCGCAAAAAAATATTCAGGTGATGCGAAAGGAGATTTGGAGGATGCTGTGAACGAAGCTATCGTAGCACATGGAAGTGAAGATGATTACGACATTATTGTAAAATGGTATAACGGGTTGCCGCCTGGTCAGGGTAAACTGCAGTCTACAGCAACATTTTGTGATTATCTCTCTAAAATAAATGATACACAAAAGATAAAAAATGGTGTTGATAAGGTTGTCGCATTTCGCAATTCAATTCCACAACAGTACAGAAGTTTTACCGATGCGCCCATTAATGCTGCTTTGCAAAAAATTGCAGATGCAAAAGGCGGCGATGTGCAAGCTTATATAAGTAACGAAAAATAAATTTTAAAAAAAGTCCTGTTTTATAGCAGGACTTTTTTTATTGTGATAATTATTGACAAGATCGTTTCTTTAAAACGAGTGAATTATTAAAAGAAAGACTGTCAGGATTAGAAAAGCGCATTACGGTATCTTGTTGCACCATATTGCCGTAGCCTTCTTTTGCTGAACTATCAGAAAGTAAAAATGCAACTTGTCTAACAGACTCTTTCCCTTCAGATGTAAAAGTATAATTAGCAATAAGCGTATCGTTTTTCAAGCTGCCTTGTATCACACCATCATTATCATCTTTCTCAAAAAAATTATACATCAGTTTGCCTGTTACACTGCTATCTGATACAACAATTCTAAGCGTAACAGAATCTTTGTTATGTATGTAACTATAACAATACTGACCTGTGAAATTTATAGGAGGCTTTGGTTTGGTTGCCGTGTCCTGAACCTGTTGCTGGGTTGAAGTTGTTTGTGTGTTGTTACATGAAACTGAAATTATAATGCCGGCAAACAAGTAAATAATTTTTTCTTTCATCGTATAAAATTAAGCCGAAGTTTAGAATTACACTTTCTCGTGCCTGCAATCTTTCATGCCCTGTTCAAATTCTAAGGTGGAGTGGTGAATATTTAAATGCTCAAGTTCGTGTTTTATTTCCCGTTTTATTTCATCTACTTTTTGCATTGAAAGATTTTGGCTTACTAAAATGTGCGCAGTAAGTGCATTCATTTTTGTACTTAATGCCCATGCATGAATGTGATGAATGTTTTCAACACCATCAATGGCGGAAATATTTTTTTCGATTTTTTTGATATCCACATTTTCAGGAACTGCATCTAACGAAAGTCGCAAACTGCTTTTTAATAAACCCCACGTGCTTTTTATAATTACACCAGCAATAATTAAACTAAAAACCGGATCAATCCAATACCATTTTTTATAATAAATAATTATGCCGCCAGCAACAAGTGCAATGGAAACCAAAGCGTCACTAAACAAATGGAGATAAGCAGATTTGATATTCAAGTCCTTTTCTTTATTCTTTACAAACATAAAAGCAGTAATTCCGTTGATAACAGTTCCAACACCTGCAACCCATGCAATAGTAAAACCGGGCAATACATGTGGTTTAAACAAATGATCTATGGCTTCGTAACCAATTGCTCCTATCGAGATCAACAAAACAATTGCATTAAACAGCGCAACTATAATCGTTGTTTTCCTGTAACCGTAGGTGTATGTTTCGTTTGGTTTTACATCGGCAAGCCGAAAAGCAAGCAATGATAAAGCAAGGCTAACAACATCCGTAAAGTTGTGACCGGCGTCGGACAGCAATGACAAGGAATGAATAATGATGCCGGCAATAACTTCAACAATAACAAACAAGAAGTTTAAACCAATGCCAATATAAAAAGCAAGATTTACATTTTTTAATTCTGCAATTTCCGAATGATCGTGATGATGATGATGTTCGTGACGCATGCAAATTTTATAACAACATCAATATTACAAAACATACACGTGCTATAAACTTATTTAATGAATTACATTTTTCTGCATTCTTCAGCGCATTTTTTGCAAGCAGCGGCACATTCTTTACAATGTTCATGTTCATGTTTACTGCATTCTGCAGAACAGTCATCACACATTTTTGCACACAAAGCACAAAGTTCTTTTGCTTTATCACTTCCTAAACTCATTAGTTGTGCGCAGGCATAACATACTACCGCACATTCCATACATAGCTGAATACATTTTGCCATCATGTTTACATCATCTTCGTGTGTATCTCCTGCTGCGCAATGATTGCAAAGTGCTGCACAGTTTAAACATGCATCAATACATATTTTATAATCGTGGTAATTTTTCATTTTGATTTATTTTGAATTTACATTGCTTCTTTAATTCCTTTTTTTATCAGCCACCAGTTAACTGGATAAGCTGTAATAAAACCGAGTAACATGGCAAGTTGCATAACAAACCAAAACAAAAATGTATTTGCTTCTAACCTGCGTTTAAAAACTAAAAATGTAGCAATTGCCATTCCTCCATACATTCCAATCTGCCATGCTGAAAGTGAAAGTGTGTCGGCTTTAAAGCTGCAATAACACCTTGTTTAGGTGAAAGATTTTTCATTGGTTTTATTGAATAATACTGAAACACAATACCCACTGCAAAGGCAAAAACATAATCAATAATCCATGCATTAACCAGTTTATCCGAAACGATTGTTATAGTAGTAGTAAACAATAAACTTTCTGCAATAATATCACCCAACGTACATCCGCTTCCACAATGCAAAGCGCCGGTTACAACACTTTGCCACAACGGTTTTTGCATTTGCAGATTTTTTTCTTTCATCAATTGCATCATTTTATGTGTTGATTTGCGACCAATAGTATAATATGCAATCAACGCAAGCGGACCCGCATATAAGCCGGTAATCGGCCACACAAAATTCATAATCATCATGTGCTGTTTGTTGCCTGATAAAATATCAGCCAGTATAATGATGGAGCTTAAAAAGCCAATACCGATTGAGATTTCGGATATGGTTTGTAATTCATGCATTACATTTTCATCATTGCAGGATAAATTCTTAAATACACTTCAACTGCTGCCGGATTTTTTCCATATAAACTGTACAACTTTTTCTCATCATTATAAAAAGTAAAGTGTGTGCCAACAGCAACTTTTGTTTTACTTATTTGTAGTAAATCATAATTAATGCCAAGCGTATATGCGGTTACATTAAACAAGGAATTACCATAATAATTTTCATCGAGATTTAGTTCTTCCGTTGACTTTTGCACATACTCATATTTACCGTAAAAAGCAAATTTTTTAAGATGATAAGACGCTTCGAGTAATGCTGCGTTTTCTGCATCTGCATCCTTTTGTTTGTTCATTCCCCAAACGGCTGTTGCATCAAATGAATTATTATTCATTAATGAAAGCGCATATTCTGCAGACGCTGTTGTGCGGTACACATTTTCGGTGGGATGCAATGCCTCAGGGCTTTTTATATAACCATGAGAAATTTGCAACGCCCAGTTTTTAGAAGGATTGAATGAAAGCCTTCCGCTCCATGAATCGAAACGCGGCTTATCAAGATTGTAACGATTTTCATCAGGCTCTCTTCCTGTAAACGATGAACCTTCAATTTTGAATTCACCTAAACGCAGGCCAATCGTTGCAACACCAAACGTAATATGTGTTGCATCAATCCAATGATGCGAGATCGGCGCATCAGGATCATCCATTGCAGAAGCGCGATGCATAAATGCAACTGGTCCTAATGCAGGTTCGCCCGGATAGCCAACATAAGCAAAAACATCGGCTTGTTTTGAAAGCGCATAAGAATAAGCAACAGATAATTCAGAAAATAAATCGTGCGGATGTTGCCTGTCGACCAAAGGCACGCCATGTGCAGATTCACCACTTTGAAATAACAATGGATAACCCCTTTGTCCGGTGATGATTGCATCGGCAGAAAACATCGTTCCAAAGCGAAATAAACCCTTGTTACCAACTTGTTTTTGTCCCATAAACATAAGCCAGTTGGGCGCATCGATCATTTCATCACCGCGCGAACCTTTATCATTTAAGTCTTGCTTATTATAACGAATAAATAAATTGTAGTGCAACATGTACATCCATTTTTTTGAATGATACATTGTGCCATACATCGGTGAAGCATCAGGCGACCATGATGTGCCTGAACCGTTGCGAGACATAGGAAGATTTAGTGAAAATGAATGAGAGATATTTTGCATTTGCATATTTCCCATATCCATATTTTGCATATCGCCCATGTTCATATTGCTCATATCATGCGGCATAGTATCATTCATATTCATTGAATGATTTTGCTGCGATTGAGCGTTTAAAAAAATGCCAATAAAAAGAATTGCAAGGATATATTTCACAGCGTTATTATGAAAGGATGAATAAAATAGAAACGGCACTCATCACTATCATCAGCAAATCTTCAATGATAGTTACAGTACTCATCGGTAAATTAAAAACCGCACCAAGACAAGCGCATTTAATTTTCCGTTTATTTAAAACACTTTGTAAAACACCAATAATACTTATGCTCATTACAACAACTGTAACCACGTTTGTAAGCAGCGGATTAAAATCTGTAATAAACGCAATGCCTAAAGCAAGCTCAATAAAAGGGTACAGGTATGCATAACCCATCCATTGCTTTGCAATTATATCATAAGAAAAATAGCTTTCAGCAAAGCCTTTTAAATCGAGCATTTTAAAAAAAGAAAATATGAGAAAGAATGCACCCATAAAATTTCTCATCCAGTGCATTGCATTAAAACCCGTTTGCGATTCAATTAATAGTGTTGTACCGGTTATATATGCGAAAATTAATACAATGGGTTTGTATGTTTCAAACCACGATTTTGTTGCTTCGTCATTCATCATCGTTGCATGATGATTGGCTGGTTCGCTTAATTTGTATTTAGGATAATCTTTTAAAGCACTTTGTAATTCGGCAGTTGCGATATGATGATGCATGGTAATATCGGCTTCATTTTTTTCAAGATTGATGTTTACATTTTCAACCCCATTTATTAATGATAAAAGCTTTTGTACTTTACTTGCACAACCAGTGCACGTCATTCCTGTAACGGTATAAGTATGCGTCATACATCGCAAAATTAAATTGCGGCAAAAGCGGACTGTTATACAATTGTGGATTGTATTTATATAATTAAGATTATACTTTGTCTAAAGTTTTACGATGATGAATTCCGCTTTGTTTGAATTGGGTTGGCGTTAAACCTGTAACTTTTTTGAATTGTGAAGAAAGATGTGCAAGGCTGCTGTAACCTGTTTCAAAAGCAATTTCACTTAAGCTTTTTTCATCGTACACCAACAACTCTTTTACTTTTTCTATTTTTTGGTTGATAATAAATTGTTCAATAGTAATGCCTTCAGTTTCTGAAAATAATTTGCTTAAATAAGAATAATCATGGTGTAAATTTTCAGCAATAAAAGCACTGTAATTTTTTTCAGGTTGTTTGTTATTATAATGAATGGATTGTATGATGAGCGTTTTAATCTGCTCGATTATTTTTTTTCTTTTATCATCTAACAATTCAAAGCCGAGTTGCTTTAAATTGTTTGAGAGTACCTGATGCTGATTGCCAGTTAATGCATCTTCCTGAATAAGCACTTCTCCTAACTCTATTTTTAAAGGATGCAAATCAAGCGCCTTTAATTCATTTTCAACAGCCAGTTTGCAGCGATGGCAAACCATATTTTTTATGTACAAATTCATCGGTCAAAATTAATTCTATAAAAAATGAAAATTATCTTAGTAGAAATTAAAGTATCATGAAATCAATTAAGCCTGCTCTTTTGGTAGTCGCATGTTTTTTGTGCTTTAAAACGATGAGCGCACAAACAAATGAATATGATTCTGTACTGGCAAAAAAATTAAATGCAGATGATTATGGTATGAAATCTTATGTATTGGTGTTATTAAAAAAAGGTCCAGTGGAAATTACTGATAAAAAAATGCGTGACAGTATTTTCCGGGGACACATGGCGAATATTATGCGACTTGCATCTGAAAACAAATTAGTACTTGCAGGACCGATGGGTGAAAACAGTCAGAATTACGAAGGCATTTTTATTTTTAATACGGCTGATACAACTGAGGCAAGACAATGGTTGAATTCGGATCCTGCTATCCAGTCTAAAGATCTGGATGCAGAAATTTATCCCTGGTATGCCACTGCTGCTTTGCAGGAAATTCCAGGCATGCACAAAAAAATTCAGAAGAAAAGTTTTTAAAATATTAAGATGCGGTTAAACAAAGACTCACAACTTGTACATGTTGTTTTATTAATGCATGCTTTTGTAATTCTTTTATTGCTTGCTTACTTCGGAAAGTTTTTATTTATTCCGTTATTTTTTTCTTTTTTGATTGCGATTTTCTTGTATCCAGTGTGTAGCTGGTTCGAACATCATGGTTTAAACCGTTTGGCTTCTTGTATTTTGTGTGTTGTTATATGCATATTGCTATGTTCGGTTATAATATATTTTGTGAGTTCTCAATTTCAACGCTTTCTAAAAGATATTCCCTTTTTAGAAGATAAGTTAAATGAATGGCTGCAAAATTTTCAGCAATGGGTGCGGCGGCATTATCGACTTAATGGCGGCACGCAGGTTAATTATATAGACAGGTATATGGATGCATTGTCAGGTGCTGCCGGATTTACCTTTAATAGTTTTATTTCTGTGTTACTCTTTGCAACACTCTCTGTATTCTTCATTTTTTATATTCTCTTCTACAGAAAGGAATTGAATAATTTTTTACTATCGCTGTTCAAAGCGAGCTTCAGAAAAAAAATAACCGAAATTTCTTATGTGATTCACGAAACGATTGTGAATTATATTAAAGGTTTGCTTACAGAAATGTTTATACTTATTTTTTTAAGTGCAGTTACTCTTTTAATCCTCGGTATAAAGTATGCTATACTTATGGCTTTCATCGCAGGTGTATTTAATATCGTTCCATA
Source organism: Parafilimonas sp. (assembly GCA_035547495.1). GTDB lineage: Bacteria > Bacteroidota > Bacteroidia > Chitinophagales > Chitinophagaceae > Parafilimonas. The sequence continues at coordinate 18,114 of DASZUY010000369.1, forward strand.
TATAGGCATTTACACTGCTACCTTGTTAAATATGCTAATTGCAATTGCATCAGGCAATGATGGAAAAAGTCTTGAGGTGTTACTGGTATTTGTTATTATTCACATTATAGATTCAAATCTTATCACTCCAATTGTAGTAGGTAATCGAATTAAAATTAACCCCTTCCTTACTTTAGTTGCTGTTGTGGCCGGTAAACTTGTATGGGGCATCCCGGGCATGTTTTTATTTATACCGCTTGCCGGCATTATTCATGTGGTTATTGAAAAATTTGCCGGAATGCGTTCCTCGGAAATTCTCGCCTGATATTTATTTGTTATTGCAGTGTTATAAATGAACAGGATGATTAATCTTTTTCTTTCACACATTATCTAAATAGCAAAAACAAAGCAGTATGAAAAAAATTTCAATTGTATTGTTTTCAATTATTATAGCATTAAGCGCATCTGCACAGAAAGTAATAGTGCATCCGGTAGTGCCTGTGGGTCCGCGAATAGCATATTATCATCCTTATTTTTGGCACCCATATTACGGGTTTGGTTATTCATGGTACTATGGTCCACGTCCATACTATTATTATCATCCAACAAAACTGGACAGGCAGATTGTTGATATTGAAAACGAATACAGCGACAGAATTTACTCTGTGCGGCAAGACGATAGTTTAACACATCACGAAAGAAGAATGAAAATTCGTGAGCTGAAGCGCGAACGCTACCAGGCGATTGAAGACGCAAAAAGAAACTATTATAAGCAGTACGAAAATTAAAAATGAAGCCTCGTGAAAACGGGGCTTTTTTATTTTTCAAAAAAATTGGCAAAGGCATAAATATCGTATTTTTAAAATTCTTTCCCCTTCGCCAATGAAATTTTCAATACAACTTTTTATTTGCCTGCTGCTGCTTACAAGTTGCCTTGCCCAAAGCGATGATCATTCGACAGTTAAAGCACTTGTGGAAAAAATTATTGATAATACAATTGCCACCGATAAAGAAAAAGCTTTGCTTGTTACAGATAGAGAAATTTACAGGGCGGGTGAAACTGTTTATTTCAAGGCATTTCTTGTTGATTCAATTCATAACTATTTACGTTCAACACCCTCAAAGTTATATGTTGACTGTGTTGATGAAAAAGACAGCTTAATAGCAACGCTTTTATTAAATAATGCAATTCTTCAAACCAGTGGGCAGTTTGTTTTACCTGATTCTTTACCTGAAGGCTTTTACTGGATGAGAGCCTTTACCAAAGAAATGATAAGCGTTAACCTTAAAAATATCGCGGTTTTACCGATATATGTTTTTGGCAAAGCGCGAAGACAGGAGATGATACCAAAAACTGTTATAAAAGATTCAACAAACGCACCCGTTTTGCAACTATATCCTGAAGGTGGTGCAATTATTTCAGGATTAAAGTCTACGGTTGGTGTTTCTGTGAAAAATGGAAATGGAAGCTGTTTAATTGTTGATGGGATTCTGAAGGATAATCACGATTCCACTGTGTCCACGTTCACTACAAATAAATATGGGCTTGCAAAGTTTTCCTTTTTCCCTAAATGGTTTGGTTCTTATAAAATACTTTTAAAACGCAACAATGTATATGATTCAATTGATGTTTTACCTAAAATAAATTTTTACGCTGCCCAAGTTGCCGTAACGCAACAGTCTAATCGGCGTGTAACGATACGGGTAGCGCTCGAAGATTCTGTTTATTCGAAAGACTACACTACTTATTTAATTGGAATAAATAAAGACAGTTTATGTTTTGCAAGAGTTGGCAAAGGAATGTATTCTGTAACAATACCACGTGGAAAGTTTCCTGCGGGAATAACAACATTATATTTATTTAATAATAAAAATGAGTTATTAAGTACGCGGGATATCTACATAAGAAAAGAAAATTATGACCTATCGGTTCGGGCAAACAAAAAAAATTACGCTGCAAGAGAAAAGGTAAAACTGAACTTTAAAGTAACCGACGCAAATAATCAACCTGAAATTGCTGCGTTTAGTTTATCGGTCGTAGATAAAAATGTATTTAATACCAACGGGAATTTTTTTCAGACCGATACGTTGCACAACCTTTCGCCGGAAAACGCGGATTTAATAATGCTAACACAAAGCAAAAAAAGTAATCCCTTTTATTCCGTTTCGGAAACAACGAACAAGCATGGAATGGATACTGATTTTATTTTAAGTGGAAGGATTGCAACTTTAAAAAACAATCCGCTTCAAAACGATATTGTTACTATCCTTTCCGCAAATCCTGCTATCCTTGAGAAAGACACTTCTGATTCAAACGGCATGTTTACATTTCATTTACCAGGTTATTATGATAGCACGCACTTTATCATTCAATTAAATAATCCAAAGGGGAAAAGCATAGATAACTTTCGCATTGTTTTCAATACAAATTCACCTGTC
>DASZUY010000370.1:0-6442 GCA_035547495.1 Parafilimonas sp.
CAACGGTTGGGTGGAATTTAATTTTTGTAGTGTATGTTAAAAATGACCGGCATTTCATTTATAAAATTTGATTGAAATGCCGGTTAAAATTAAAGAATGAAATACGAAGTTTATAGAAACATCAAGGTTACAGATGATTTAAGCATATTCGATTTCATCAGTACCGGGGTAAAAGGCAGTATCCCAAAGCGAATTGAGTTTATTCCTACTGAAATTCCCGGCTTCGTTAACCTTGCCTTTGGCGATATAGACGAAAACGGCGAGATAGATGATTATAGTATCAGTGATAACGGAGATAGAAATAAAATTCTCGCAACGGTAGCATACGCTATTGACATTTATTTGAATAAGTATCCGGAAAGGTGGATTTATTTTAAAGGAAGCACACAGGAAAGGACGCGGTTGTACAGAATGGCTGTTGGGTTAAACTTTGACGAATTGTCACAGAAATACGAGATATACGCAGAACAAAAGGATGGAATCGTCCCTTTCCAAATAAACAGAGAAGTCTTAGGTTTATTAGTTAAAAGAAAAAATGTTTAATTTTACAATATGAAACAGAAGGTAACGAAATATCAAAGCGATTTATTCCAGCAGGAAGTAACCTTAACTGTTGACGACAACCTCAATAAATTAAAGGGGAAAGTCCTGGCCCCAAAAAAACTTGAAGCAGCCAATAAGACATTAAGAAAATTGAAACATGTACTACCTAAATAATTTCTTTAGCCCAGCATCTCTTTATAGCAGCATGTTGATTCACCTCGTAATGTATTAAAACTTATTTTATAATTATGAGGACAAGTAACTATATGCTCGGCGATTATGTGAAATATCAGGGAAATGGAAGTATTATTCAAGAACCGCTTCATAGTCCAGACGTGGCTAGAATTGATGGGGTTGAAAAGCCATTTAATGAAGATCGGGCATATCTTTTTCTACTCACCAAACAGCAATATATATGGTCCTCTTTTCAAAATATTAGACCAATTTTTACTACAGATCAATGGTTGAAGAGAATTGGATTTGAAGAAGTAAAGCGCGATGGATATATAAAATATACTTTCGCTAATATCAATGTATCAGAGAGCATTATTAATGTTTTAGATAAGAACCAAACAATTTCGACAGGATTTTGTATAGCAGATTTCACAAAAGGAATAAATAACATCCAACAATTTTCTACAAAAGATGGATTTGATTTAGAAAATTTTTTTAAAACTTATCAAAGTGTTCAAAACCTTAATGATTTATTCACTTATTTGAGGCAACATAATATTGCTGTTAATCCGGAACGGATCCTCATTGAAGGTAATAAAGCTTTCATTTAATTTAATCATCGCAACTTCTCTATAAGCCATGCTATAAAATCGCATAGAGACTAATTTACCCATAATTAATAAACCGGAGTCATTTTACTTTCTTTAAGCTTCTTAGTGAATTTTTAAAAGTAAACACAAAAGGATCGCTATTTTTCTTTATTTGCTCAAGAGCTGTAGGCCACAAATTAAGAACGGTTAAAGACAGTTTAAACAAGTCCAATTTCGCCTCGGAATACAGCTTAAAAGCAAATACTCTGAATCCAGCCTCAAAATGCTTTTCAGTAACAATATCCAAACCCTTTTTCCCCTTGTCAAACAGAAAGATAACTGGACTTTCGCTGTCTGAAATATGTTGAGCCCGTATAATATCGAACTCTTGCGGGTTTTGAATGCTATGGATTGATTGAAGTGCAGTAATCAGATTTTTCGGAAAGTTAGTATCTAAATAAATTTTTATCATTTTTACGTATTACAAAACTCAACAGCAGCTAAAACTTCATCTCTGTCCAAGTCGTATTGCTCCTGTATTACAGGAATTGAATCAGAATTCACATATATCATAGCAACTGATTCTGCCCATACGCCTTTGCCATTGATTACAGCCTTGCCTCCGCCTTGTTTCGGATCAACTATAATCAATTTAGTATTTTTGTATGGAAACAAACGAAGTGCAATCCCTTCTGTGTCAAATTCGATATTTTTAAAAAACTCCTCAATAAATCTTAAATTGAATTGGCCTGACCCATCTAAAGTTACATCGCCTGATGAAAACCTGAAAATTAGTGACTTGCCAGCAATTTTTAAATTATCCCTTACATTATTTGTTGCAAATGGATAAACTTTTCCTGTTTTGTTTTTCAAATCAGCCCTGGCTTTCAATATTTTTTTCAATGTAAATTTATTAGCTCTAAGAGTATCTATGACAACCAACTCTATTAAACCATGAAAACTAATCTTCAAACCTTCTATCTCGTTTTGCTGAACTCCATTTAAACCTTCATAATGTTCTTTTGACAAATCTTTAAACCAACGATAAGTCTTGCTGCGTGTTATTCCGGTAATCTGAACAACATCATTTATAGAATAAATGCCTTCGTCTAGGGTAAATTCTTTCATTGGCTCGTTTTCGTTAGTTTGGTTTCTAAAGTTAAACGTGGCTGGGGTAATATTTTTAGTATTACCAATATTTATTTTGCGTACAGATGACGGCGCAATAACCAATTGGTCTTCATTAGTTTCTTCACTTTCTGCATCTGCACTAACACGATATTTTATGTCATAATTTATGATAAAGTCTAACTCCTCTGCGTCTAATTGAAAGTGTTTGGCTAACCTCAAATCAATCTCATCTATTATTTTTTTTGAAAGTGATATTTTAAAAGATTGGGTTTGTGTTTCTCCTGTTTGCTTTTGAATTCGGGTTAACATCACAGAATTCGCGTCAAGGTCAACCAAATATTTTTGTCCTAACCCAAATAAATGATCGTCTTCTAATATCGCTGTAGGAAATTTAAATCCTTGAAGATCGCTAGGGTTGAGGTCCCGCAAGTTCGACGTTACTGTATACCACCACCAAAATAAATTACTGCTAAAAAGTGCGATAAAAATAACTGCCTGTTTTTCTGTTTGCACCGGAAAAAAGGTCTCTCGGCTTGATTTTGATTGCTTGCCGGCGAGAAAAAATTTGGGCGAAAAATTTGTAAATATCTTCCAATATAAGCCACCTGTTGTTCGATAGTAAATTCGATGAGTCGACTTTGGTGCATGGTACAATGATAGTGTACCCCTAAACGTCAATATTTTCTTTAGTATTCCAACTTCTACCTGGTTGGTTAATTTTGGGACCCAAAACGACTGCTTCTTCTCCGACCAGCGAACAAAGTTCAAAGTGGAAAATAAATTTCCCCGTGTATGTGACTGCCATCTTATATATTTTGTTGTCTGAACTTCCATGCTATCTGATGATAGTGCAATAAAAATTGTAAGCGCCCTGTTTACGGTTTCAAAAAGTTTTCCTGGCCTCCATGCAAAGTTTGCATACCAGACTTGCCCCCTACCTTCTAGTATTTTCTGTACGATAACCATTCTTTGTGTGCAAACCAACGCAAGCGGGACTATCATTGAAATGTTTCCATTTTTTTTCAACACCTCGACACTTCTTTCTATACACATATTGTGAACGGCTCCTGTTTCATAGGTCTTTAGTCTATTGGGCTGGTACTCAATTTGCTTTGCTTCCAAATAAGGAGGATTGCCAATTATTACGTCAAACCCACCTTTGTCAAAAACTATTTCATAATATTCGGAGAACCAGTGAAATGGCTGATAAAGTTTTTTCCATTCATCAAACGCAAGCTTATGGTTTCCAAAAGTGTTGTAATATGATAGATCTAATTTATTTTTCAATCTATTTAATTGAAGTTCATAATCTGTCTTGGCAACTTTAAACTCCGCATAGTCAAAAGTGCTTGCTAGTTGAATTTCCTTAAACTTCTTAAATGATAAACCAACACATTCTAATTCTTCGCTTACTTTGGCTTTGTCATTTTGATAATCTAAAAACCCGGTTTGAAGCTCGTTTTGCGTCGCAAAGCCGATAAGGGTGTTGCCTGACCTTATATTAAAATCTATATCAGGTAATGGCTCTAATCCCAAATTTATCTTCGAATAGTCTGCATCAACAATAGCAACTACTTTTAAAAACAACCTGAGTTTGGCTATTTCTACTGCTTCTTTCATAATGTCAACGCCATACAAATTGCAAAGAATGATACTTTTATAAATAAAATAATCCAGGTTTGGATGTTGAGGGCCTTGAATGTTTTCTAAAATATCTCGAAAATCTTTAAAGTCATTTTTGAAGCCTCTTTTGTTCCCTTTATTAATATTATCCTCATCTTCGATAAACCACCTCATCCTATTGATACATCTTTCATATAGTGGTTCAAGTACATTCATTGCGGCAAATAAAAAGGCACCGGAGCCGCAGGTTGGATCCAAAATCGTAATGGTAGTTATAGCTTTATAAAATGCCCTAATAAAGTCAGGATCGCTTGTATTGTCAATTATATCGAGGGTAAATAACTTTATGTTTAAATTATGCGAAATGAACTGGGAAAGACTTGTAATTTGACCGCTTTCGATTTTATATTTTAAGTTGTAATACTGGCTAAATCTATCTTCGGTTTCACGCCAGAGCTCTGTTGGCAACGCGTATTCTTCGTTTGATGGCCGATTCCATTCTGTCCTTGCTGACACAATGTTAATTCCCGCTTCAATATCAGGTGGCAGTTTGTGGTTAATACCTTTTTTAAGGGCTGGGTAGATGTATTTATCACCGCTTTCTTTCATTATCTGCCATATCTCACCAGCATCATCGACAGCAATCGGATAGTTTCTACGCACAGTAGAAAAAAGAGAAGGAATAATGCAATTCTTGCTTATGTAATCGGTGATATCTTCTTTTGTATAGTAAGCACCCATTTTAGCCCTGTCGTTGATATATTTTTCAAAAATATATCCGATAACATCGGGGTTTATATCCTTCTGGGTTGAATTTGCTCTGGTATCAAGGTGCCAATTCCACTTATCAAAAAAACTAAAAATTTGCTCAAAGGCCTTGTCATCAATGTCCAGGTCCTTATACTTGAGCTCAATCTCATGTACATCAAACAACCCTCCGTTTAAATATGGAATAGTGCCAATTTCATCTTTTACTTCTTTGGTTTGGGCTGGTGTATTTAGACCTTTATGGAATAAAACAAGCAGGAAGTTGCGATAAAAAGAATAAAAACTTTTGTGTCCCTTTTTTTTCTTATAAGACTCAAGCTTTTCTGCGAGATAATTCAAGTTGTTGTCTAAAAAGCGTTTCTTTTGTATAAAGTAGCAAAACATTAACCTGTTCAACATTAAAGATGCATACCAATCTTTATCAACTTTATCTTTAATGCCTTTAATAAAATGAATAAATGCCCCATGTTCCCTTTCGAATCCTTTGTAAAAATTTTTTGTAACGTCCTCTATATTTTTATTGAAATTTTCCCACACTCTTTCGGTCACGTCGACAATTGTAATATTTTCTTCTTCATCAAGTGTGAATATTAGGCCACTTGCTTTCTGATACAATAACTCAGGTTCTTGACCTGCATGCCAAATCGTCGAAGATAGTTTAGTATCCCCGCCCTTTTTTACAAGTGTTTGCCAAATTTGCACTGAATGATTTGCGTCTATAAAAATTATCAAATGCTCCCTAAATAATTTGGAAATCTGGTTTTCAATTTTAAGACGGATTAAATAGGTTGGGACATTTCCGTGTTCATCTGGTTGACAGCAGAGAATCCTAAAACCGCTTTTCTCAGCGATTGATGAAAGGCTGAATTTACCAACATTGGTTTTGATTGAACTGACCTCATTTATATAATTCCACCCAAGGTTGTTAAAAAGAGCGACGAAATTGAAGTTTTCTATATATTTCTTGAACTGAGGTTTAGTCATGTTAGTTTGATATTTTAATACCCATTGAACATATTATCTGAGGAACCGATAAACTGCCTGACTGATTTGGATCAACCAAACATAATTTGCCATCCTCCCTTAATCTCATAGTCAGCTCTGCCAATTCCTCATCAGATATTCCCAGCTTTAGACGGCGATTTATCATTTCACGAGCTGTTTCCCGGAGCGGAAATTTATACACTTCATCAATTGTCTTTTTCAAAACATCGGAATCAAATAGCGTGTTTTTTACACTTTCATAGTATCGTTGTAACATTTTATATGTCTTATACCTTGCGCTTGAACTACTTCCCAACTGCCCCCCAGTCTTTGCTGCTTCCTTTTCCGCATATTCGACACATCTTTCTACCAGTTCAAAATGCTTAACCAATCTTTCCAAAGCCGGAGTATCAATTGAACATTCTGCCGCTTTTAAGATTCTACTTTGAGATTGTGAAATGACATTGCCGGAGGTGCTTATCCAAGTTAGTGCCTCGAAGCCATGGCTGTTTCTGTGATAAGCAATTACGCTTTCACCTTCCACCATATTTGATGAGAGCGCTTTAGTGCTGTGGACTACATCAGGTAGAGCTGGTATTTTCTTTTTTAGTTCGGGATTCGCCTTAGTT
>DASZUY010000371.1:0-23415 GCA_035547495.1 Parafilimonas sp.
TAGATGAAATGATACGCACCGGCGTGCCGGCATCTATTACACTCGCGCAGGGAATTTTAGAATCGAATGCTGGTCAATGTGAGCTCACGCGCGAATCAAACAACCATTTTGGAATTAAGTGTAAAGAAGATTGGACAGGCAATGTAGTTTATCATGATGATGACAGGAGAGGAGAATGTTTCAGAAGATATAACAGTGCAGAAGACTCTTACCGCGATCATTCTGATTTTTTAAAGAACAGACTAAACTATGCATCTCTTTTTAATATTGATGTTACAGATTATAAAGACTGGGCTTATGGTTTAAAAAAAGCAGGCTATGCAACCAATCCAAGATATGCGCAATTATTAATCACTACGATTGAAAACTATGATTTGGAACAATACACAGATGTTGCGCTTTCGCAAAGTAACCAGTTAAATGTTGCATCATCTAAAGTTCAATCGCAGCAAAACATTGAGTTTGCTAATGCTTCGTATGTTCAAAATAAAAATAACGAACAAGATCAGCAACAAAGTAGCCCGGTAGTATTGAGTTATCCTTTCAACAGTGTATTCCGCATCAATCAAACTAATGTAATATATGTGCCCACAGGTACATCATTATTCGCAATAGCAACTCAGTACGATATACCATATAAAAAATTGCTTGAGTATAATGATTTAGATAATGTTGATATACTCAGCGAACCAACGTTGGTTTATCTTGATAAAAAACCAAGAAGTGGCGCCAAAGATTTTCATGTTGTATCAGCAAATGAAAATTTATATGATATAGCACAGGAAGAAGGCGTACAATTAGAGAGCTTGCTTGCTTATAACAATCTTCAAAAAAACATTCAGCCAAAAACCGGCGATAAAATTTTATTGCGCGGAGCAAACAGAAAAATATTTTGATTGTTTAGTTTGCAGCAAATTAAGCTGCATGCAAACAATACGCGTTCACGATAAAGACTTCGTCCTCTATTTATCACAACAAGAAATTGAAGCAGCGGTAAAAAAACTCGGTGAAGAACTAAGCATTGAATACGCTGAAAAATTTCCGTTGTTCATCCCAATATTGAACGGATCATTCATGTTTGCTGCCGAATTATTCAAGCACATAAATATTCCCTGCGAAATTTGTTTTATAAAGCTTGCATCGTATAAAGGCACAACATCATCTGCACATTTAATAACATCGATAGGATTAGATACTGAAGTAAGAGATAAGCATGTGATTGTACTGGAAGATATTTTAGACACGGGAAAAACGTTAAACATGTTTCTTCCGCAAATAAAAAATCAGCAACCAAAATCTTTAAAGGTTGCTGCATTACTGCATAAGCCGGATGCAAAAAAATTTGATGTTCCGCTTGATTATAATTGTTTTAAAATTCCAAACAAATTTGTTGTAGGTTTTGGTTTGGATTATAATGGATTAGGGAGAAATTTTCCTGCGATTTATCAATTGAAAGAAGAATAATTTTATCGATATAATTGTTGATGAGTTATGAAACCTATTGTTCAAATATCACTCGACTTAACCAACATTGATGAAACGCTTGAAACTGCAGCAATGGCTTTGCGTGCCGGCGTTGATTGGCTGGAGGCAGGAACGCCATTGATTTTGGCAGAAGGTTGTCATGCTATAAAAAGATTGCGCGAAAGATTTCCAAACATCCCGATTATTGCTGATCTAAAAACAATGGATGGTGGTTATTTAGAAGCAGAAATGATGGCAAAAGCCGGCGCAACGCATGTTGTTGTAATGGCAAGAGCGCATGAAGAAACAATTAAGTGCGTTGTGCAGGCAGGAAAAGATTTTAATATAAAAGTGATGGGTGATAATTTGGGTTGCGATGATAAAGCAGCTGCTGCAAAATGGCTGGAAGATTTGGGTTGTGATTATGTTATTCATCACATTGGTTATGATGAACGCAGAGGTATTGCAGCACGAGGCAAACGCATGCCAAGTCCTTTAGATGAATTGCGTGAAGTGGTAAATGCTGTAAAAATTCCGGTTCAGGCTGTTGGTGGATTAAGTTTGGAACAAGCCATTCAATGCCCTGCTTATGGTGCGCCGCTTGTTGTGTTGGGTGCACCGCTAACTATTGATGCAGATGCATTCAAAACTGCAGATGGTGATTTGGAATCATCATTGCGATTAATATGTGAGAAGATTCATGCGTATGATCTAGTAAAATCTAACGATTAAAATATTATGTCCGAAAAATATCCTGCAGTTGTAAACTATGCTGAACAAAAACACTCAGTCGAAATTCGCGAGATAGCAAAACCTGAAATTGGTGATGAGGATGTTTTGCTTGAAGTGGCAAATGTTGGTGTGTGTGGAAGTGATTTGCATCAATGGACTGCAGATCATAGCTGGAAAGTAAATTATCCGGTTGTATTGGGTCATGAATTTGGTGGTTACATCGCAGAAGTTGGAAGTCGTATGAAAGATTGGAAAGCTGGTGATAAAGTAGTGAGCGAAACCGCTGCTGTTATTAATCCAAATAATCCCTTATCAAAACAAGGCTTGTACAATTTAGATCCCGATAGAAAAGGTTTTGGTTATGGCGTGAATGGTGCGATGACAAAATATGTAAAAGTGCCTGCGAGATGTTTGCATCGTGTGCCTGACCATGTACCTTTTGAACAAGCTTGTTTAACTGAACCTTGTTGTGTTGCTTATAATGCAGTTGTAAATAATTCAAGAATAAAACCTGGTGACAAGGTGATTGTTTTAGGTCCTGGTACAATTGGAATTTTGTGTGCTGCTATTGCAAAATTATGCGGCGCTGAAGTTGCCGTTACAGGTTTGCAAACAGATATGCATCGTCTTAATATAGCAAAAAAATATGGTTGTGAAATTATTGTTGGTGATGCAACAACGTGGGCAAAGCAAAGAGATGGTTTAGGTGCAGATTGTGTAATTGATGCTGCGGGTACAAGCATCACATTAAAAATTGCATTGGATTTAGTAAGACCAAATGGTCACATAACAAAAGTTGGTTGGGGTCCGCAACCACTTAATTTTTCACTCGACCCACTCGTGCAAAAAAATATTACGGTGCAGGGAAGCTTTAGTCATAACTGGCCGGTTTGGGAAAGAGTGATTGCATTAATGTCAAGCGGACAATTAAATGTACAGCCAATTATTGGTGGCGTATGGTTAATTACTGAATGGCATGAAGCATTCGAAAAAATGCACAAAGGCGAAGTTGTAAAGAGTGTTTTAAAACCTGTTTAATTATGCGATTAAAAAATAAAGTCATCATTGTTACAGGAAGTACAACGGGCATTGGCAAAGCAATTGCGAAGCGTTGTGTAGCCGAAGGTGCTAAAGTTGTATTGAATGGTTTGGAAGAAGATTGGGGCAATCAGGTTTTAAATGAATTAGGAAATGAAAATGCTGTGTTGCATATTGAAGACATCAGTAACGATACTGCGGCTGAAAAATTGGTTGAGCTCGCAATAAAAACATTTGGTCAACTTGATGCAGTTGTAAACAATGCCGCGATTGTTGCATCATCAAACATTCAAACAACAGATAAAAATTTTTTAAGACGATTGCTTGAAGTAAATACGATTGCACCTTTTGCATTGATCAAATCAGCATTACCGCATTTAACTGAACAACATGGATGCGTGTTAAATATCGGTTCTGTAAACGCATACAGTGGCGAACCAAATCTGCTTGCATATAGTATTACAAAAGGTGCATTGATGACGATGACAAGAAATTTAGGCGATACATTATTTCGTGAAAATGGTGTGCGTGTAAATCAAATTAATCCTGGTTGGGTGTTAACTGAAACGGAAATTGAACGTAAGAAACAACATGGTCTTGCAGATGATTGGTACACACATCTTCCAAAAGTATATGCACCGGCAGGAAGAATTCTTCAGCCATCAGAAATTGCGGCTGCTGCTGTGTATTGGTTGAGCGATGAATGCGGTTCCATTAGCGGGCAGGTGGTTGATTTGGAACAATATCCTTTTATTGGTCGAAATCCACCAAAAGACTCTTCAACAATAAACACATAAAATTATCATGCCCAAATTAGCCGTATTTCCAAAAGCATTTATGCATGCGTTGTGTAAAGATGGAAGCATGAAATTATCCGAATGGATAAAACTTGCATCACAACTTGATGTTGATGGTTTGGAATGGTATGCAGGGTTTATAGAAATGAATGAGGAAAAAAATTGGAAAACATTTCGTGCAATGGCAGAAGATTATGGTAAAACAATTCCCATGATGTGCTGTTCGCCTGATTTCACACATCCGGATAAAAAGTTTCGTGATAAAGAAATTGAAAAAGAAAAACATTGGATTGATATGACAGGTGCACTCGGTGGTTCATACTGTCGTGTGCTTTCCGGTCAGCGAAGACCAAAGCTTTCTATTGATGAAGGTATAAAGCTTGCAGCAGAATGTATTGAAGCATGTTTGCCTTTTGCAGCAGAAAGAAACATCACACTCACTTTAGAAAATCATTATAAAGATGATTTTTGGTTGTATCCTGAATTTGCACAAAAAGCAGATGTGTTTTGCAAACTCGCCGATGCAATTCATCATCCAAACTTTGGTATCAACTATGATCCAAGCAATACTTATTTAGCAGGGGAAGACCCAATTGATTTATTGAAACGCATTTCTGATCGTGTTGTTACTATGCATGCAAGCGACCGTTATTTAAAAGAAGGAACAATTGAAGATTTGCGCAAAGAAGAAAACAGCGAAGGTTATGCAAAGCGTTTAGCGCACGGAGAAATTGGAAAAGGTTTGAATGATTACGATGCGATTTTTTCAGAATTAAAATGCGTTGGTTTTAATGGATGGATAAGTATTGAAGATGGAGTTGATGGAATGAAGCAATTAGAAAGAAGCGTTTCATTCTTAAGAAAAAAAACTGCACAATATTGGTAAAATGAACAATTATTCACTTATGAAAATACTTCCTTCACTTTATCAAAAAAGCTTTTTTCACTTTTACCAGGTTGCGGTTTAAAGTTTGGACTGTTATTCATTTGATTCAGCATTTCCTTTTCATCATGTGTTACATTTTGCGGCGTCCAAACATTTACATGAATTAACTGATCACCGCGACCGTAACCATTTACTTCAGGAAAACCTTTACCTTTTAATCTGAATATTTTTCCGCTTTGCGTACCCGCAGGAATTTTAATTTTTGCTCTGCCGTCAATGGTTGGCACTTCTGCATTTGTTCCAAACACAGCATCTGGAAATGAAATATGTAATTCAAAAGCAACATTCAATCCATCACGTTGTAATTCTTTATGCGCTTCTTCTTCAATTAATACTATTAAATCACCGGGAGCGCCGCCGCGTTCGCCGGCATTTCCCTTTCCGCTTAAGCTTAATTGCATGCCTTCCTGCACACCTGCCGGAATATTTATATTCACCATTTCTTCGCCATATACACGTCCCTCACCCTTGCAAACAGTACATTTATTTGTAACGATGGTTCCTTCACCATTACAGGTTGGGCATGTGCTTACCGTTTGCATTTGACCCAAAAAAGTATTTGTAACTTTTCGTACCTGTCCACTACCACCGCATGTTGAACATGTTTGCACGCCACCTTTATCTTTAGCGCCGCTTCCGCTACAGGTATTGCAAAGCACATATTTTTTTACTTTGATATTTTTTGTAACACCTTTAGCTATTTCTTCGTAATTCAGTTTTAGTTTGATGCGAAGGTTGCTGCCGCGTGAACCATGCGATCTTCCGCCGCCACCTCCACCACTTCTTCTTCCACCGCCAAAAAAACTTCCGAAAAGATCATCGCCAAAAATATCTCCAAACTGGCTGAAGATATCTTCCATATTCACGTTGGTACTTCCGCTGAAACCACCACTGCCCGGCGCAAATGCAGCATGACCAAAACGATCGTACTTTGCTTTTTTATCTGCATCACTTAATACTTCGTAAGCTTCGGCTGCTTCTTTAAATTTTTCTTCGGCTTCTTTATTACCAGGGTTTCTGTCAGGATGATGTTGCATAGCCACTTTGCGGTATGCTTTTTTTATCTCATCAGCAGAAGCATTTTTCGAAACACCAAGTATTTCGTAATAATCTCTCTTTGTCATAATTATTTTCCTACCACCACTTTTGCAAAACGAATCAGTTTATCGTTAAGGTAATATCCTTTCTGAACTTCATCTACTACTTTTCCTTTTTTCTTTTCGCTGTCCACAGGTATTTCTGTAATGGCTTCATGTTTTTCAACATCGAAATCTTTATTCACGCTGTGCATTTCTTTTAGCCCTTTGCTTTGTAAAACTTTACGGAGCTTATTAAAAATCAGCAATGCACCTTCTTTAACATGCTGAATATCGGTATCGTTTTCCATTTGCTTTTCTGCACGGTCGCAATCATCCAGCACATCTAAAAGCGAAACAATAATTTCTTTGCCTGCTGTTTGACGCAATTCGATATTTTCTTTTGCTGTGCGCCTGCGAAAGTTGTCAAACTCCGCAAACAAGCGTAAATATTTATCTTTCTGTTCCTGAAGTTCCAACTGTAATTTTTCAATAACAGACTCATCTTCCAAAACATCGTTCAAATGTGTTGTGCCCGCTGCATTTTCGTCAGCATTTATACCAAAATCTTCATTGCCAGATGATGGCTGCTGTTCAAATTCTTTGTCTTCCATGTTCATTTTGATAAAGATTTAATGGTCAAAATTTTTGCCAGCGGCAAAATAGAAGAAAAATTGTCAGCCTAAAAAACAAAATTTCAAATAAGATGGTATTTTCATCGTTAATAAAAGAATTTAAAATTCAATTATGAAAAAAAATTTACTTATTATAATTGTTTTACTCTCAAGTTTTATTGCGCATGCGCAAAGACATCTTATTGCAACACCAATAAAAGTTAAGCCACTAACCAGAATCAATCAAGCGCCAACTACTCAAAAACCAATGGCTGCAGCGTGTGATACAATAAAGTATGACAGTGCGTTTGATGCAACTAATCCCTGGGGTGCGTTTTACTATCCATTCCCTTATGATAACTGGGGATATGAGATCGGTGTTAATAATCCGGATAGTATTGGTTTCAATATTTTGGAAGACGCAAATTTTTATGATGTTTCGGGATCTGATTACACTTATATAACCGGCGGACTTGCATTTCTGGCTTATGCAAACAGTAGTAATCCTGCCAACTTAAGTAAAAATCTTTATTTTAAAATATACAGTGATTTGGGTGGATTTCCAAACCAGTTGATAGGTCTTAAAATCTTACCATTAAACCAGGCACATCAGGTTTTAATAGATGGTTTACGGGCGCTGGAATTTCAGTTTGACAATGCAATTCCTATTCCTGCTAATAAGAGATTTTATGTTTCAATCGATCATGAAAATTTTCACTGGAATGCCTCGGCAAGGGATTCAATTGCAATAACTGCTGACTCCAGTGATGAGGCACCGGCATCAGCTTATCAATACATAGACGCATCTATTTCGCAAGAGGGCATCGCCTGGCATAAGGTCAGTGAATTTTGGCCAGCAGATAATAATAACGATCCTCTTGATATAGACCTCTTCTTATTTCCGTACGTCAACAATTCTGCTACCGGCTGCACAACGTTACCTGTAAGCATTCTTAATTTTAAAGGTGCTGTTGTAAATAATCAACCTATACTAAGCTGGAGCACAGCAACAGAATTTAATGATAAGGGTTTTGCTATTGAAAGAAGCAAAGACGGTAAAATCTTTGCGCAAATTGGTTTTGTAAATGGGTCAGGCACAACTTCTCAAAGAAGAAATTATACGTATACAGATGTTACCTCGGGTGATATCGGCGTTGCAACCTGTTACTATCGCTTAAAGCAAATTGACCTTGATGGCAAAACGAATTATTCTAACGTAATTCCATTAAGCTTAAAAAATGCGCTTGACTGGAAAATTTATCCTAATCCTGTTAAAGATAAAATTACCATTGCGCTAAACTTAACTACAGATACAAAAGTAAATGTGCAGGTAATTTCGAAAGATGGAAGGTTATTATTGAATACTGATAAAGGCACATTGCCACAAGGTCAGCAAGAAATAAATTTAAACATGCAAAACATTGCAAGCGGATCTTATTTTGTAAGGGTGAAAGCCGGCGATAAATACTATACGCAAACTATCGTGAAGCAATAAAATCAGAATTGACTTTCTTTAAAGGAGCTACGTTTTGTAGCTCCTTTAATTTGAAAATTATTTAGACAACAAATCATTACTATTAAAAGCTAAAGGCAATAAATCAGCAGCGCTTTTAATAATGTAAACTTTTCCTGTTTTACCTGCAAGAATAATTTTTATGGGATGATTATATCTTCTTTCAAACTCAACTAACGATTGCCGGCAAATGCCACATGGAGAAATGGGATGATTGCTTTCACCATTTTTATTATCATAACTTATTGCTATGGCATCAACAGTTGCGTTTGGAAACTGCGATGCAATTGCAGAAAGCAAAACTCTTTCGGCACAAATTCCTGCCGGGAAACTTGCATTTTCCTGGTTGGTTGCTGTTATAATTTCCTGCTTGCCTGCAGCCAGGTTTTTGTTTGATAGTAATGCTGCTGCAGCAACACAAAAATTTGAATAAGGCGCATACGCATTTTTTGTTGCTGCACGTGCTTCGTTCAATAATTGTAAAGATTCTTGGTCTAAACTTTTATCGTCAGCATATTCTTCGAACTCTAATGAAATTTTTTTTGAACTCATCTAATACAGATAAAAAAATCCCGCACGTGCGAGATTGATTTTTTTAATGAATCGGCTTAAAGAATCTATTCCATCGCGGACCTTTATCATAACTAAACCAAATAATCGAAGCTTTACCTACAACATACTGCTCGGGAACAAAACCCCAGAACCGGCTGTCCTGACTGCGATGGCGGTTATCACCCATCATCCAATAATAATTATATTTAAAAGTATAATTGTTTGAAGGCTTTCCATTAATTACATAACTGCCATTATTTTCTTCCAGTGTATTATGTTCATATGTAGTAATAAGCCGGCGATACAAAGCAATATTTTGTGGTGACAATGTAACCGTTTCACCTTTTTTGGGAATATGTAATGGTCCGTAATTATCCGGCGTCCAGGGGAAATTCACATCATCAAAGGGAAAGGTTTGACCTCTTGAGTCTAACGTATAAATAGAAATTGATTTTACATTAGGTTGCTTGCGCACGAGTTCTGCTTTATCGGGCGTAAGATTAATTATTAGTTTGCTGTTGTCTGCGCCTACAGCTATCTGATCCTGGTTATTTACATCAACACCTAAACTGTCTTTAAAAAAATCTGCACTGAACGGCGTTCCGTTTGTTGTAACAAGATAATCTATTTGTGATGAAGGAGAAATATAAGCAGGCTGATTATTCACAAATAAAACACCTTGCTTTAATTGAATTACATCACCCGGTAAACCTGTGCATCGTTTTATATAGTTATCTGTTTTGTCTATGGGATGAACAAGTATTGGATATTCTGCAAACAGTGCGTCGCGGTTGCCATTAAAATTAGTTCTTAAAACATCATAATACAATTGTTTACTGCCAAAATCAGGAAGGTTAATAATTGTATCACCAACCGGTACATTAAAAACAACAACATCGTTTCTTTTTATTTTACCAAATCCCGGCAGTCTTTCATATGGAAGCTGAATCCATTTTAAATAAGATGGCGTTGTAACAGAACCCGGCATCGTATTATGTACGAATGGAAAACTAAGAGGTGTTATGGGCAAGCGTGAACCATAGCTCATTTTACTTACAAACAAAAAATCGTTTATAAGCAAAGTTCTTTCCATACTTTCTGTTGGAATAGTATACGCTTCAAAAATAAAAGTTCGGATAAGTGTTGCAGCAACAACAGCAAATACAGCAGCATCAATCCACTCGCGTGCAGCAGATTTTTTATAACGCTTTACTACATCAGGTCCACCCCAGCGAATGTCTTTTGAAAAACCAACATAAGGTAAATAAATAAAAGGAAGAAAAACGGCAGCAGCATGTTGCAATAAAGTAAACTGACCAAAGTTCATTACAAAGATGATGGTGATCCAGATTGTAATAAACTGCCCTGCAATAGGTATGAACTGAAGCCAAAACCAAACTCTTTTTATTTTGGCTTTTTCAACCATAAGCCAGGTATTATAAAATGGAATGAAAGCTTTCCATGGTTCAATACCTGCTTTTTTAAACATGCCGTAAACACCAATATGCCAACCAATAGTGCCGAGTATAAATATTATCCATCCCATTAAAAAAATTTTATTGCAACAAAAATAACGTTGTACAAGAGAAAGTTTTCTTAAATATGAATTATTAGTTTAACTCATTTCAAATTTAAAACTGCTATTCCTGTATCCACAGATTCGTAAAACGTAGTATCAAAAATGATTTTTAATATCGGAAAAACGATTTCTCATGCTACGGAAATGATTTTCGATACCACGGATTTAATTTCTGATACCAGAGTAATGATTTTTGATACCACGGAAATCATTTCCGCATCCACAGATTTGCCAAAAAAGCCTACAATTTGGAAAATTTATGCTCCTGAGAAGAATTAAACATTCTCAATTACCATTGCACTGGCTCCGCCGCCACCATTGCAAATACCTGCGCCGCCATATTTGCCATTATTTTGTTTGAGAATATTTATCAGCGTTACAATAATTCTTGCACCGCTGCAACCCAAAGGATGACCAATAGAAACAGCGCCGCCATGCAAGTTTACTGTTGCAGGATTTAAATTCATTTTTTGCGTGTTCACAATTCCCACCACAGAAAATGCTTCATTCAATTCAACATAATCAAGTTCACTCATGCGTAAGCCTGCTTTTTCAACTGCTTTTGGCAAAGCAATAGAAGGTGTTGTAGTAAACCACTCGGGTGCTTGTTCTGCATCCGCATAACTTTTAATTATGGCTAATGGTTTTATATAAAGTGAATCAGCTTTTTCTTTACTCATTAACACAAGCGCTGCTGCACCATCATTCATTGTGCTTGCGTTTGCAGCAGTAACAGTTCCATCTTTTTGAAATGCAGGTTTTAGTTCAGCTATCTTATCAAACTTTACATTAAATGGTTCTTCATCTTTTGAAAAGATTATTGGATCGCCTTTGCGTTGCGGAATTTGAATGGGAACAATTTCATCATTAAATTTTCCCGCATTCCATGCAGCCTGGCTGCGTTTATAACTTTCAACGGCAAACGAATCTTGTTGTGCACGACCGATGTTGCATTCTTTCGCACACAACTCAGCCGCGTTGCCCATTGCATAATTATTATACACATCGGTCAATCCATCTTTGGCTAATCCATCCACCAATGTTACATCACCATATTTATTTCCCCATCTTAATTTGGGTGAATAATACGGAACGTTACTCATGCTTTCCATTCCACCGGCAACAATTATATCTGCATCACCCAACATAATACTCTGCGCAGCTTGTGTAATTGCTTTCATTCCACTGGCACAAACTTTATTTACTGTTGTGCAAACAACTTTATTGGGCAATCCTGCTAACATAGATGCCTGTCTTGCAGGTGCCTGACCAAGATTTGCCTGCAACACGCAACCCATTAAAACCTCCTGTACATCTTCAGGTTTTATTCCTGCTTTTTCAACTGCTGCTTTAATGGCAACTGCACCCAATTGTGTTGCTGAAAAATCTTTTAATGCGCCGCCAAAACTACCAATAGGTGTGCGTACCGCTGAAACGATATAAACAATTCTTTTATTCATTTAAAAGTATTAAGGCTGCAAAAGTAACATTTGTTAGTTTGTAGTTTGAACCAGGAATGGAAATGAAAAAAATTTTCACATTGCAATACAACACTAAGTGCAATGCAAAACGAATCGAATTATTTTACATCTCTGTCAAAAACGCCTGTATAAACTATACCGTTTTTTTTCATTTCAATCCAAATGCGGTATCTGCCCGGTGAAGGAAATGTATAAGGAAAACTTACCGTGTTATCTACGTTCATCTTCATGCTGCTCATGTTCATGTTTGATGAATCCATGCCCGGCATTTTCATTTCCTTCATCAGTAAATCTTCACGCTGTGCTTCCGGCATTGCCTGCAATTTTTTTATAACCTCATCTACACTGTCGCGAAATTTTGCGCCATCCGGATCATGATAAATGCTTTCAGGCAAATTCATTCTATCCATTAAACTTGTTTGTGCCGCCATTGAATAAGTGCCGATAGGATGCACATGCGAAAACACCATTCCATCTTCACGTAAGATCATTAAATGCCCTTTCATTCCCATGTATAAATCCGGTGCAAAGGGCTGATGATTTGCATTCCACAAAGAAAACTTTAATGAGTTTAATTCATTGTTGTAGTAATGTTTTTCTTTATTGTTATCAAACATGATAATCGTTCCATCTTTTGATGTTGATATTTCACCTGTCTGTTTTCCTAACGTAACATTATTGTTTGTTGATGAAGAATTATTATCTGCAATAAGTGGTTTAGAAATATAAAACGCGTCATCATTATCTAAAGAAAAAGCAGCATTAGTTTTATTTGAAGATTGCGTTATGTTGACCGTATCTTTTAATGTTTCTGTAAATCCGGAATTATAAACAATATCAGCTAAAGCAAGATATTTTCCCTGTGGAAGCGGCGGAAGATTCACTGCAAAATTTATTGCGCCTTCTCTAACCGGATGGAGGTGTGCAAACGCATCCATCGTTGGTAAACTCACCAGGAAAAAATGCATGATCTTACCATGATCGGGAATGATATACGGAAGCCACTTGCTGCGTTGCGAGCCTGCAGTATCAATTGTAAAATGCAAAGTATTAATTCCGTTCTGTTGACTCAACTGATAGTTTGCGTGCATGGGTCTAAATACATACTGGCTTGTTTTGTTCTCAACACTGTTCCACCACCTGTTACCACCATAAACAAGCGCTGTGCATAACAAAGTGGCAATAATAAAACCAACTCGTTTTGCATGCCTGCTGCTTGCAGGAACCGGCTCACCTGCTTTTGTAATTCCATCTGAAACACTTGCGCCCACAATCGTTATCATTAAAATAAACAGAAATATTCCAAGCGAGATAAGCATATACTTTATTGATGGCGGAAGTTTTTCTGTTACAGTAGAAATTGCAACTATAGGAACAATCATTTTTCCTTCACCTTGTGGACCTTTTATATCTATTTCAATACTTGCTGAGCCATTTTCCATTAACCAAATATCTCCTGTAAACTGACCGGGACTGTTAGGCACTGCATCAAGTAAATCTGCACCCGGTGCTCCGCCTTCTCCTGAATAGAAATAAACAGGTCGTGCATATACTTTAACACCCGGTTGATTGCTTGTAAACAATGTAAGTGTGGCAGTGCCGGGAATTACATCAGGCACTTTAATATTAATCAATAAATGATACGGACCTGCTACTCCTTCAAGTGTTGTGTTTGAATTACCAACATGCGCGTAAACAAAATTTATCTGCACTAAAAAGATGGCTATCAAAATATTTTTTCTCATAATAAAATGACAAGAAGAATAAATGAATTCAAGAATAGAAAAATTTATCGCTGAATACGAAGCATCCAATTTCCCCAGCGTAAACTGATGCGACTGATTATTGTTCCGATGATAACCGCTCCAAAAATTCCAACAATAAACTGCAGCGGTTTTTGAATATCTGTTGGACTGAATTTAAACCGATAAGGAGAATCTGGTGGTGCACCAAAGAACCATGCATCACCACCAAAAAACCAGTTACGCGAATGAGGTGATTGCAACAGAAATCCGCTGAAAGGATATTGTATGGCGACCATCAATAAAACAAAAATTAAACTTAAAAAAAATGATTTCATCCAATCATTGCTTTTTGATTTCAGCATAACCAAATCCATAAATATAGCCGGTATCATAATCAGCATCGGAAACATCTCTGGCTGAAAATGTGTAGTGTGTGTAAGAATAGGACCCAGCTTTGGTTCTGCATGAAACATTTGTAAGATCCAGTTTACGCTTGCCTGTAAAATAAAATAGCCAACGGCAATTGCAGTCATACCCCACTTCATGCGCAACGAACGACTAAGTGCAGGTAAAATAAGTAGGCTAATTGCAGCGACAGTTTGATAAAATAGCGCACCGCGCATCGCTCTTATTTTAATAACCGGGTTTGAAATTGTATATATCAAACATAACAAACTGGAAGCCGCGATAACAAATAAAATTTGAAGGGTGCGTAATGATTTATCTGAAGGATTTGCGAGATTTAGATATTTACAAATACTTATGCAACCACCAAATTCAAGAAAGAAAATGCCTAATAAAAGCAATGCATGTGGTGGCGAAAAAACTTTTACATCCAAACCATAAGCACTATGCCACCAGTTATCAAACGGCGCAGAAGTTAACATTGCAATTGCGCCCCAAATGCAAAATAAAGAACCGAGCGAAGCATAGAAAATGCCCCACACTTTTACAAAAGATCCTTTTGTTTTCTCCGTTGCCGTAAAAGTGTTGTACAATACTTGTATGGCGGAGAATGCGCCGCCAAATATTGCGCCCAAATAAATAAGAATATGTGGTGGTGTGAGAAATCTATCTCTTCCTATTGATTCATGCCATGATATATCCCATAATATTCCGACGGCACTAAGTAAAGCAGCAAACGCTACGGCATAGATATAAAATTTAATTCCTGTGTTAGTTTTTTCATTTTGACTCGATTTGATCTGCGCGGGGTGTACTAATTCTTTCTGACTTAAAATCTCCATATTTATTGTTTGCATAAACGAACAAATAAGGGCTATGCGTTGTATTATTTTTTGCTGACAGTATTATATAATTATTTGATAACATTATTAATAACAATCGGTGGTTGTTGAATAACTGAATACGTAACGGAATCGGTTTTAGTTATTGAATGATTGAAAAATCTTTTCAACTTTAAGAAAGGTTTTTCAATTAGATACCAGGTTAACTGGCTCACTGCAATAACTAAAAGCAGGCAAATTAAATTGTCTGTTATATATGCAATGGTATGTGGAATATTTTTTTGTAAATATTTAAATAAAGCAGGTCTTAATAAAATAAGAATCGGCACATGAAAAATGTACATTGAATAACTGTACTTGCCGAAAAAACGAAGCGCTTTTAATTCAAGTATTCGTTTTACAAAATTGTTTTTGTGATTTGAAAAACCGTATAAAATCATCGACGCAAAAAATATTGAAAACAATAATGTGCTAACGGGTTCTAAAAACTGATCCGCAGGCGCTTTAGGTCTTCCAACAAAAATTGCTGTTAGTAATACAGCAAACAAAATTTTAAAAATATAAGGTGTGATTTTTTCAAGCTTTGATATAAAAGAACTGTTTCTAACAGCTACAGCAATTAAAGCACCAATACATAAAGAATCTAATCTGCACAGTGTGCTGAAATAAGTGTATTGCCAGCTATGGTTTGAAAAAAAGTAGTAACAATTTAGTGCCGCACTTAGCAATATTAAAGCCACTATAATCTTCACCAGGTTCTTTATATTGAATAGTAATATTACAATCGGCCAAACAATATAAAATTGTTCTTCAATTGCAAGCGACCACAGGTGAAGAAATATGCGTCCTTTTCCAATTAACTCAGGTTCTTTTAAAAGTAAAATCCAGTTTTGTAAATACACCCAGAAATAAAACTGATTATCATAATAAACTGAAAATGGTGCAAGACCTGATTTATTTACTATTAATGGAACGACGATAAAAAAGATAATTAAAACACCGTAATACAAGGGAAGAATTCTTAGTCCGCGGCGAACAATAAAATTTTTATAATAGTGCTTGTCAGTTTTACTATCTAATAATATTCCTGTTATTAAAAAGCCCGACAAAACAAAAAACAAATCCATAGAAAACCATGCTCCGTATGGCATTTCAAAAAAATGATAGAGCATGATTCCAATGATAGCAATACCTCTTATTCCATCAAGCGAAGGAATTTGCAAGCGTTTATTGTAATCAATGTTGATTTTTTGAAATAATGATTTCATGAGCAGTTAATGTGAGCAATGTAGCAGTAGAATTAAAAGCAGACAGCGAGGATGAAATCATTTGATGCAGCGAAAATAAATAGTTTAGAAAACGCCGCAATGAAGATGTAGTTATTAATATAAATTTTTTAACAGGAGCCATTTATATAATAGCTCCTGTTCATTAAATAGAATAAAATAGAAAATAAAATCTATGGGAAGATACCAAGCTCTGCATAGCTTGTTCCAACTTTATCGATAGCCACAACATAAGCCGCTGTGCGCATATCAGGAATTTCATCATTGGCTTTCCAGCATTGCATAATTTCACGTGTAGCTTCAATCATTGTTTGCTCAAGACCACTATAAACTAAATCCACTTCGTCTGGTCCGTGTTCAATCAAAGTTCTTTCAGCAACGTTCACATTTTTACCGGTTAGTTCTTCCATCTGCCCAATGATATGACGATTAAGATTTTCGGTAAACCGTTTTTCCATTCTGCCGTAACGCACGTGGCTTAAGTTCTTCAGCCATTCGAAATAAGAAACAGTTACGCCACCTGCATTTAAATACATATCCGGAATTACAAGCGTTCCTTTTTTTATAAACACTTCATCTGCTTCAGGACTTAATGGCCCGTTTGCCGCTTCGCCGATGATCTTTGCCTTAACACGATCTGCATTGCTTGCATTGATAACGTTTTCAAGTGCCGCAGGAATTAATATATCACATTCAAGCTCTAAAGCATCACCGCTGTTCTGCAAATTCTTTGCACCGGGAAAATTTAAAATTGATTTATTGTTTTTTCTATGCTGAAAAACTTCTTCTTCATTTAATCCATTTTCATTTACAATGGCGCCCTCAAATTCTGCGATGGCAATTACTTTAGCGCCATGCTCTCTAAAAAATTTTGCCGTGTGATATCCAACATTTCCTAAACCCTGCACTACTACACGTTTGTCTTTAACACCTACCGGCAAACCAAGTTTTTGCATCACATCTTCTGTATTACAAACTTCACGTACACCATAAAAAACGCCAAGCCCGGTTGCCTCTTTTCTTCCGCGCACACCACCTTGTGTAACAGGTTTACCAGTAACACAACCCATTGCATCAACCTCACCCGGATGCATCGTCATATATGTATCGAGTATCCAGGCCATTTCTCTTTCGCCGGTTCCATAATCTGGTGCAGGAACATCGGTACCGGGACCAATAAAATTTTTGCGCACAAGTTCTGATGTATATCTTCTTGTTATTTTCTGTAATTCAAAAGCGCTATAATTTCTTGGGTTTACTTTTATTCCACCTTTTGCGCCACCAAACGGTACATTTACTATTGCACATTTATATGTCATCAATGCTGCGAGCGCCATCACTTCATCCTGGTTTACTGCTTCGCTAAAACGAATGCCGCCTTTGCAAGGTGTTTTATGATGCGAATGCTGCGCACGGTATGCTTCAATTACTTCAATTCCACCATCATCTCTGCGAATTGGAAACTTCATTTTATAAACAGCATTGCATGCTTTTATTTGGTCCAGAACACCTTTTTCCCATTTGGTAAATTTTGCAGCTTTATTAAAACTTTTGGTTACACTTTCAAAAAAGCCATATTGTTCGTCTGCCATCGTTAGAATTTTAATTTGTTATAAATTACTAATGAACGTTTGTTGATTTTGTATTGAAAAAAAATTTTTTATGATTTATCAGTTTCGCCTTTTTCTAATTTTTTAATTTTTTTATCGAGATTAATAAGATAGATAAATAAGCCGATCAAAATAATCACCACAACAGCTACTACTACAAAAATCTTTCCGTTGCTATTCATAAAATCTGTTGGCTCTTCATTCGAACGATCCATTTGTTGCGAAAAAGAATTTGTCAACATCAAACAAAATGAAATAAGCAATAATATTTTTTTATTACTAAGCACGACTTAAAATTTTTTCTTTATAGTTCTGCAATCTTATGCGCAATGTAGAAATCCAAACACCTAATAAAATCCACCCGATAATGGCTGGCAAAAAAACCATTTCCATTTCCGGCGAAGTATCGTTTGGATTTAAGCCCGGATTGCCCTGGCTTCCTTGTCCGCCCGGATGTAAAGATTCTGTTAGTCTTGGTAAAATCCATATCGTTGGAAACAACATTGCAAATGCAAAAATATTATACACGGCGCCTAATCTGCCTTTTTTATTTTCATCAGTTATTGAACCGCGTAAAACAAAATAGGCGAGATAAATCAGTAAAGCAATGGCAGCACCATTTTGTTTGGGATCGCCACTCCATGGCTTTCCCCATTGATAATTTGCCCAAATTGCGCCGGTAATGATTCCAAGAATTCCAAACACAAGGCCTGTTCTTGCAAACTCCACAGAATATATATCATAAACAGGTTTTGGATTTGCGAGAAATCTTATTGCATAAATAACAGAGATAATAAATAACGTTTGCATGCAAAACCACATCGGCACATGAAAAAATAAGTTGCGCACGCTTTGCTGCATTCTGCCATCAAGAATAGGGATTTTTACGAGAAAGCCATACGTGCAAGTGTATATCAGCAAAACAATACTTAATATTTTCCACCACCAGCTTTTAAGCATGCACTTAATTTAATTAATGGATGAGCACTTCATCTTTCTGCGGCGCAAAGTTATAAGAAAGCAGTTCAAAGAATATTAATAAAAATAAAATTGTTTGAGAATGAAATTAATCTCTCCATAAAAAAGGAAATAAAATGACGGAGAGTGCAATAATTAAAACATCAAAACAAAACAATAATAGAACCATTTGCCACCAGCCCGTTTGTATTGCATCAGTAAAAGATTTATTCGCGATTTTTCCCAATAATAAAAGTTGAGGTACAATAACCGGGAAACCCATGATTGCCATCAGCGCTGCCTGCTGTTGGGCTTTTGCGGCAATAGCAGCAAGAAATGTAAATACGAAACTTAATCCAATCGAACCTAAAAAACTGATCAATAAAAATTGATAAAAATGTATAAGCGGATTACCCAGTAGTAAAGTAAAAATGAGTAAGGTCAGCAAACTCATTATTAGCATTAAAACAGCATTAAACATAAGTTTTGCCAAAATATAATTGGCAGCGCCCGAAATGGTGTAGTAATAAAGCATCCTGCCTTTGCTATCCTGCAAAAAACTTTTTGCAACAGCGTTCACGCAAACAAATAATTGAACGATCCAAAATAATGCATTCCATATTTCGCTTTCTGGTTCGCCGGTTGAAAGATAGATAATAAATACTGTTGAAGCAACATACAATAGTACGCCGTAAAACGTATACTGGTGGCGCGTTTCAAGCAAAACGTCTTTTTTAAAAAGAGCAATTATTTGTCGCAGCGAATAGTTCATTACAGCGTGCAAATATATTTTGTTGCAGCATGCAGTATAAATTTTTCAAATTTTTTGCACGCAGATTGTGAATCGTAAATCCAAAATCTGAAATCGTAACTCGTTTTGCGCTTATATTTGCGGCTCAAAATTTTGTTGTGCCCGTAAAATTCACAAAAGAGACTTATTTATATTGGTATGAACTCATGCAACTCATTCGCCAGTTTGAGTTAAAAGCTGAGGAAATGTATAAGATGGCTGGTAAGATTCGCGGATTCTTTCACGCTTATGTTGGGCAGGAAGCAATTGCTGCAGGATGTATGACAGCTACAAGACAGGAAGATATTTTTATTACTGCTTATCGCGATCACGGATTAGCATTGGCAAAAGGAGCAAGCGCAAATGCGTGTATGGCGGAGTTGTATGGTAAAGCAACCGGTCTTGCAAAAGGAAAGGGTGGAAGTATGCACTTCTTTAGCAAGGAACATTTCTTTTATGGTGGTCATGGTATTGTGGGCGGGCAAATTGGTGTGGGCGCAGGAATTGCGTTTGCAGAAAATTATAAAGGAACAGATAACGTAGTGATTTGTTTTTTTGGTGATGGTGCTGCAAGACAAGGTGTGTTGCATGAAACATTTAATCTCGCTATGCTTTGGAAAATTCCGGTGGTATTTGTTTGCGAGAATAATAATTATGCAATGGGTACTTCTGTTGAAAGAACATCGAACGTTGTTGATATTTATAAACTCGCTGATGCTTACGAAATGCCGGGTGATAAAGTTGATGGCATGAGTGCAGAAGCAGTGCATGACGCCATTGCAAGAGCGGTTAAACGCGCAAGAGAAAAAGGCGGACCAACTTTGCTTGAGATGAAAACCTATCGTTACAAAGGACATTCAATTTCAGACCCGGGAAAATATCGTACAAAAGAAGAATTGGAAGAATACAGAGGCAAAGATCCAATCACACTTATTCTAAAAACAATCAAAGCAAATAAGTTTGCCAGCGATGAAGAAATAAAAACGATTGACGACCGTATTGCAGGTGTGGTTGAAGAAGCAGTAAAATTTGCAGAAGAAAGTCCATGGCCAGATGACAGTGAAGTGCTGAAAGATGTGTACGAAGACAAAAATTATCCTTTTATTGTTGACTAATATTTATATCAATTTAAATTCTCAATTTATTTATGGCGAATGTGAAAACACAGGAAGCAACTGGTGATGATGTAATTTTAAAAGCCAAAGGTTTTTGGTCGAAAAATCAAAAACCAATTTCAATTGCGCTCATTGCAATAATTGTAATTTTTGGCGGGTGGTTTGTTTATAATACTTACATCGTTGCACCCAAAGAAGATGAAGCGCAAAAAACAATGTTTAAGGCTGAAGAATATTTTCGCCAGGATTCATTAAAACTTGCTTTAAACGGAGATCAGTTTAACCGCGGTTTTATTTATGTGATCAATAATTACGGCTCAACTAAAGCCGGCAACCTTGCCAAATATTATGCAGGTCTTTGTTATTTAAGAACAGGCGATTTTAATAAAGCAGTTAATTATTTAAAAGATTTTAGCACTGATGCAAAACAAATTCAGATGATGGATTATGGTGCTTTGGGTGATGCATACAGCGAACTAAATAAAAATGATGATGCTGTTAATTATTATAAGAAAGCTGCAGAAGAATTTACAGACGATGCAACCATGAGCAGCGAATATTTATTTCGCGCAGCATTAAAACTTGAAACAATGGGAAAGAATAGTGAAGCGCTTGATCTATATAAAGAGCTTAAAGAAAAATATCCCAACACACAAAGAGGTTATTCAGCCGATAAATATATTTACAGGCTCAGCATTATTCCGAATGATTTTAGCGTAAAATAAATGGCAACAAAAGGAAATAAAGCATTACACAAAGGCATCCCGAAACTAAAGGATGCCTTTGTTCTTATTGTAAAAACAGAATGGAATAAAAACATTGTTGATAAGCTTGAAGCAGGTGCAATAAACATCCTGCAACAAAATAATATTGCATATAAAACTTTAATTGTTCCCGGTGCTGTTGAAATACCTTTTGCGGTGAATTCGTTTTATCAAAACCACAAGAAAAAAGCAGATGCATTTATAACTTTAGGATGCGTGATAAAAGGAGATACACCGCATTTTGAATATGTGTGTAATGCTGTTACAAATGGAATTTCAACACTAAACACTTCTTTAAATGCTCCTGTTATTTTTGGCGTGCTCACGGTTAATGATGAGCAGCAAGCTTTGGACAGAGCCGGCGGCATTCACGGTAACAAAGGCGAAGAAGCTGCTGTTACTGCCCTTAAGATGATTGCTTTAAATAACAAAATCAAAAAATAATATTTTTCGCTTTCGCGAATTGATATAACATGAACGTACAAATTTTTATACCATGTTTTGTTGACCAGCTTTATCCAAATGTTGGTTTTAATATGGTGAAGGTTTTAGAGAAAGCAGGATGTACGGTTTCTTATAATACTAATCAAACATGTTGCGGGCAACCCGCTTTTAATGCAGGTTTTTGGGGCGAAGCAAAAGACGTTTGTAAAAAGTTTTTAAAAGATTTTAGTGGCGCTGACTACATCGTTGCGCCAAGTGCAAGTTGTGTTGGGTTTGTGAGAAATTATTATTCGAAGATGTTTGAAGATTCAATTCATCAAACAGAAATAAAAAAAATAAAGGAACGCATTTTTGAGTTGAGTGATTTTTTAGTGAACGTTGTAAATTTCACAAACTTTAATGCAAGCTTAAACGCTGTTGCAACTTATCATGATAGTTGTGCTGCTTTACGCGAATGTAATTTGAAACAGGAGCCGCGCATTCTTTTAAATAATGTTGAAGGCTTGCAATTGATTGAAATGAATGATGTGGAAACCTGTTGTGGTTTCGGCGGAACGTTTGCCGTAAAGTTTGAACCGATAAGTATTGCAATGGGTGATCAAAAAGTTACCAATGCTGCAGATACAAAAGCCGAATATATTATAAGCACAGATATGAGCTGCCTGATGCATATTGATGGTGTGATAAAAAATAAAAAAGCATCTTTGAAAGTTTTACATCTTGCCGACGTGCTCGCTAATTTTTAATTTTGCAGTGTGAAATATCAGCCCGGTGATGATATATTAATCCTCCATACAAAAGAAGAAGGAAAAGTTATAGAAGTGCTCAACAAGAATATGTTGTTGGTTGAAGTGCGTGGCGTTCGTTTTCCTGTTTATACAGATCAAATTGATTTTCCTTATTTCAATCGCTTCTCAAATAAAAAGGAACAAGTTCCAAAAAAGACTGCTAAAAAATATATTGATGATGTACCAAAAGAAAATGGTAACACATCAACACAAAAAAAAGAAGAAGGTGTTTGGCTTTCACTTATTCCAAAATTTATATTGGATGACTTTAATGATGAAGTAGTTGAACTATTCAAACTATATCTTATAAACAATACTTCTGCTGGTTATAAATTTCAGTACAAACAATTATTTTTTGGTGATGAAGATTTTGAATTGAAAGGAGAAATTCTTTCGAACAAAGATTTTTATCTGCATGATATTCCGTTCAGCGATTTTAATGATAACCCTTCTTTTAATTTTAATTTTAGTTTGATAACACCTGATAAAACAAAAGCGGATCATCATGAGGAATCCATCAAACTAAGACCAAAACAATTGTTTCAGCGCATTGAAGAAATGAAACAAAAAAACGAACCAACAATTACATTCAAATTATTCGATAAATATCCTGATAAAAAAACAGAAGATAAGATTGAAGTGCCTGACAGAGTTCACAAAAAATATAAAGCATACGAAGCAGAAAAAATTCGCGAGCACTTAGAACCGGCAAGAAGTGTAGTTGATCTGCATATAGAAAAATTATCTGACGACTGGCAGCGGTTAAGCAATTTTGAAATACTTACGATGCAATTAAAAGAATTCGAAAAATGGTACGATTTGGCAGTTGCGCATCATCAGCCAAATTTAATTGTAATACACGGCGTCGGCAGCGGAA
>DASZUY010000372.1:0-16706 GCA_035547495.1 Parafilimonas sp.
CCATGCGTTTTGATGATATCGTAACTTAAACTCAAACCCAATCCTGTTCCTTCGCCTGTTGGTTTGGTGGTGAAGAATGGCTGAAAGATTTTTTCTTTGATTGATGATGGAATACCGTCGCCGTTGTCTTCAACAATTATCTCGATACCCCCGTTGCCTGAAGAGAAGTTCAACTTTCGTGTTGACACAAAAACAAGTGGATTGTAGTTAGCTTCATGCTGCAAGCTGTAAGCTTTAAGCTTTTCATTCACTGCATAAAAAGCGTTGTTGAATAAATTCAAGAGCACTCTTCCAATCTCTTGTGGCACTACATTTATTTTTCCAATGCTTTCATCAAAATTGATTTTTTATTTCTGCATTAAAGTTTTTGTCTTTTGCGCGAAGCCCATGATATGCTAATCGTAAATATTCATCACACAAAGCATTAATGTCTGTTGGTTCTTTTACACCTTTCGTTTGTTTAGAATGTTGCAACATGTTCTTTACGATCGAGTCTGCACGTCTGCCATGATGATTTATTTTTTCAAGGTTTTGTTTTATATCATCTGCAATAAACTTTGCTTCATCAATATCACCTTTGTTTAATTCTTCTTTCATTTCATCAACCAACTCATTGCTTACTTCAGAAAAATTATTCACGAAGTTTAGTGGGTTTTGAATTTCATGTGCAATGCCTGCAGTAAGCTCACCAAGCGACGCCATTTTTTCTGATTGAATTAATTGTGCTTGCGTTGATTTTAAATTTGAAAGCGTTGATTCTAAAACTTTGTTTGCTTTTGTTCTTTGCCGATAATTCCTATAAATAATAATTCCAATTACTATAAGCACTGCCAAGGCAGCAATAGCAGAATACAATTCAATTTTATTTTGAGTGAGTGCTTTCTCTTCTTCCAATTGTTGTAATCGTAATTGTTCACTAAAAGACACTTTTTCAAACGCTGTCAGATTTCGGAATTGTTTGTCGAAAGCAGTGTCAAGTTCTACCAAAGCAAGCGACTGGTATTTATATGCGCTGTCTGTGTTATTTTTTAATTGAAAGCACTGTGCTAAAAGCTGATGGGCATCTCCTAAATCTCCATCATTCATTGATTGCAGTACCGTTAAATTCTTTCTTGCATAAAAAAACGATGAATCATAGTTCTCTTTCGACAGGTAAAATTGTGTAAGCGTTGTATAAGTATAATTTAAAGCAGACAAATTGTTTCCTTGGGATGAAGATTGTATTGCTCTATAGTAAAAGTACAGGGCAGAATCATTCTCATTTTTCCTTAAATAGATATTGCCAAGTGTATTAAGTATAAATCCAAGTAATCTTAAGTCTCCTATGGAATTAAATATGCTTTCAGCTTTTTTTGCAAGCAATAAAGCTGAATCTTTTTCATTTGTTCTTAAATAGAGATCTGCAAGGTTCATACTCACTATTCCAATGTCAACAGTATCTTTAACTTCGCCAGCTATTTCTATAGCTTTCGAAAAATGTTGCTTTGTTTCATCTGTGTTTACACCCGAGATAAGAATTCCCCAAAATTTGTGAATCTGCACAAGAACGTAAAGCCGCATCTGATGACCTGATGCAGTAAATAATATTGTTCGTTTAGCGCTTTCGTTATTCGGATTTTCGGCGATCTGATTTGCTTTTAAAAAAGACTGAAGTGCTTCTGCAGGACTGTCTAACTTCATCAAAACATAGCCCTTCTCTGCTAACACAAAGGCTAACTCAAGAGGATAATCATTTTGTTGAGCAATCTGCTCGCATCTGCTATAATAATAAAGCGCCGAATCCCTTTGGTTTTCTTCGTAGTGGAATCCTTTACCGTAATTTGCCCAAAATAAAACGGAATCTGCAGCCTCAGAATTTGAAGTTTTGTCTTTGCTTTCAATTGCTTTTTGCCCAAGCGTTTTATTAAAGGCAAACAATAATAGTAACCAAAGAATTTTTTTCATGATGTTTTGGTTAAAGGCAATTGAATAATAAATGTTGTTCCTTCACCTTTCCCGAAATTGTCGGGATTTCCTTTCCCGGATAAGCCGGGACTTGCAACATCAGCTTTCGTGTCCACTTTTATTTCACCGCCATGTGCTTTAATGATATCATAACTCAAACTCAAACCCAAACCAGTTCCTTCGCCTGTTGGTTTTGTTGTGAAAAATGGTTGAAAGATTTTTTCTTTTATTGATGGTGGAATTCCATTGCCGTTATCTTCAACAATTATTTCGATGCGTCCATCCCCTAAAGGGGAGTTCAACTTTCGTGTTGCTACAGAAACAAGTGGTGTGTAGTTAGCTTCATGCTGCAAGCTGCAAGCTTTAAGCTTTTCGTTTGTTGCATAAAAAGCATTATTAAAAAGGTTCAACAACACTCTTCCGATGTCTTGAGGAACGATATTTATTTTACCAATGCTTTCATCAAAATCGGTTTTTATTTCTGCGTTGAAGTTTTTATCTCTTGCACGAAGACCATGATAAGCTAATCTTAAATATTCATCAAACAAAGCATTGATATCTGTTGGTTCTTTGATGCCTTTCGTTTGTTTAGAATGTTGCAGCATGCTTTTTACAATTGCGTCTGCGCGTTTGCCGTGGTGGTTTATTTTTTCAAGATTTTGCTTGATGTTTTCTGCTATTGCTTTTACTTCTTTAGTATTTCCTTTATCAACTTCATCAACCAATTCACCAATCAACTCATCGCTCACTTCAGAAAAATTGTTCACGAAGTTTAACGGGTTTTGAATTTCATGTGCAATGCCCGCAGTAAGCTCACCAAGCGACGCCATTTTTTCTGATTGGATGAGTTGTGCTTGTGTTGACTGAAGCTGAGTGAGTGTGCTTTCTACTTTTTCTTTTTGTTGTGCAATAAGTATGTTTGCTTTTTGTTTTTGCCTGTTATTTCTAAATAGAAAAAAAGCAATTACAACAAGGGTAAAAAGACCGCCAAGTAAAACGTTTGTTCTAATCTTACTTTGATAAGATGCTTTTTCCTCTTCCAAATTTTTTAAGCGAATTTGATCTTTGAACGATTGCTTCTGGAATGTGCTCACATTCTTAGCATATGCCATATCGGTGCTGTCTACCGCGATAATTGCGAGACCCTGATATTTATATGCACTGTCAATCTCATTCCATAATTCATAGCTCTTAGATAAGGCATAATAAGGAAAGCTCATATCTTTCCATCCTCTTGAAAGCAGAAAGGCTACATCTTTTCTCGCATAATAAAGACTGGAATCTTTTTGTTTTTCGTTTAAATAATAATTAATCAATTGTTCATATGCCCAGTTTGAAGCGTATGTGTTGTTTGTTCCCTGTAACGCTTCCAAACTCTTGTGCAAGTAATACAGTTGAGTGTCCTTATCTCCTTTGGCTAAATAAATTTCAGCTTTATTGAGATAAACATATGAGAGGAATTTTTGAATATCATAGTTCTGAAAAATTTGTTCTGCAGTATCGAGTAACATTAATGCAGAATCCAGCTTACCAATTGTATGAGTATATTGAGCAAGCCCCCAGCTTGCAAAGCCTTTTAGTAAAGTATCTTTTACTTCTTCTGAAAGTTGCAGGGCTTTTTTGAAATGAAAAATCTGTTCATCTGTACTATCTAAATAGTCTATGTGAAATGCAATTGATAAATGTATCCACCCGAGGTTAGCAATACTGTTTTCGTGGTATGAAAACCTGGGCAAGAACGGATCGGTTTTCCAGGCGCTGTTTTCATTTTTTGGATCCTCTGCAATTTTTAATGCTTGTTGATAAGTTTCAAAAGACTCCGCATATCTGCCCATTTTTGCCAACGACCCTCCAACTTGTGCGAGGCAATACGACTCATTGGTTTTCCGGTTATTTTCTCTCGCAATCGATAGAGCCTGCTGACCATATTTAAGTGCAGAATCAGGATTGTCTTCATAATAAAGACGACAGAGCCTTAGCGATTGTAAATATTTTAAAGAGTCCGCCACAGCTTTTTTATAAGCATAACTTTTCTGCTTGCTCGGTGGAAGCATGTTTAAAGAATAAGCATGAGAAAGTGTTACACCAGCAGGAATTATAGCATATACATTTCCTATGAAAGTTGTTATCCACAGCAAGCCATCCTTTGATATACAATGACCAAACACGCCTTCATTTATTCCATTAAACTTATTTGTGTTATTTACTTCATTAAAATGCTGTACTTGTTTTGTCTGTTCATCATACCTTGTTAAACCACCATCAAATTCTCCAATCCAGATTACGCCGGAAATATCCTGCGTAATAAACGTGATGTGACTTGGTGGAAGATTGTTATACAGCGGAGACCGGCTTAATTTTTCAGGATGTTTCGCATCATAAGTAAGTCGTTGAAACTTGCCTGTTTTCCTGTTCATCAAATGCAGCCCATCACCCGCGGTTCCTACCCAAAAATTTCCTGCTTTGTCTTCAAATAACGCACGAACTTTATTGTTAATTAAAGTGGTGTTGTCGTTGTCACTATGCATGTATCTTGTAAACTTTCCTGAACGCATATCCATTTTATTTAGACCACCCTCAACACCTTCTTCCCAGGGACTACCGGTACCAATCCATAACGTTCCTTCTCTATCCTGGTAAATAACTCTTACCTGGTTATTGCTTAAACTGCCTGGGTCTTTATCATTATGCACATAGTGCGTGAACTTGCCGGTTGTTTTGTCAAGTTTGTTTAAGCCGCTATGCGTGCCCACCCAAAAATTTCCAGCTTTGTCTTCGTATATACACGTAACCAAATCACTACTGATACTGTTGCTGTCTTTTGGATTGTTGCGGTAATGTTTAATGATTCCCGTAGAAGGATCAAGTCTGTCTAATCCTGTTCCAAACATGCCTATCCATATAAAGCCATTCTTATCTGCATAAACGCACTCCAACCCTGGTCCAGCTAAAGAAGTGGAACTTGAATTGCCGGTGCTGTAATAAGTTGTGGAATCACTGTTGAATCTTATTAATTCTCCATTGGTAGTAAGCCACATGTTACCTTTCGCGTCCTGCGTAATGGAAGTTGCTGGCCATGAAAATGATTCATCGGGAAACATTTTTTTAATGTAAAACTGCTGGCTGAAAGAATTTATAACCAGAAGCGTCAACAGCAACGAGATGCAAATTTTTTTATGCAATAAAGGCTTGCGCATTAGTTATGTTTTATACTTGAAGAATTAGTTGTTGGTTATCGAATAGTAAACTCACTTCTCCGTGTTCTCTCGTTTCCACTTTCATTTCTCATCCATATGCTTTCATGATAGCGCAATCAAATTCAACCACGTGCTTTCTTATCTGCGTTGCAGGTTATTTTTTATCAACTGCAAAAGCAAGCAAAACGTTTCCCTGCAACTCGCCGAACATACCATAGCCGGAATTCACGAATAACATTCCGTTCGCTACCACCGGTGCTGCACCATCCAATGCACCACCGCTTCCCTTTACTTTGTCCGTCGTTTCAAATTCCTGAAGTGTATTATAGTCCCACAAAATTTTTCCGTCGCTTGAGGAATAGGCTCTTATATGTCCATCCAAACCACCATCAAACACAACACCGGGAATAATTGCAGGAGCAGCAGAGTTTGACCGGAGACAACCACCTTTTACATTACAGGCAGGAGACGGGGCATACCATGCAACATCACCATTGGTTATATTGAGGGCAAAGAGTCCGGGCGTTGGTTTTACAAGTGCATCTTTCATATCTAAAGCAATAATATTATCTGCGTTTGCCGCATATACGTACTTGCCGTCGGTTGCCATTCCCCAATGAATGCCACCTAAAGCGCCACCTTTGCCAATGCGTTTTTCCCATAAGAGTTTTCCATCAGTAGAAAGCGCAAACACAACACCTGATTTTTCGCCTGCAACTAAAATATCTTTGCCATCACCCTGATGGATTAATAACGGCGCCATTCCAAAGTCGAGATCAGGACCAACTGTATCGGGACAATTAGGATCGGTGGGACAAGCGAGATTCCATGTATCGGATTTGGTGCCCTGGAAATTCCATACCAGCTTACCGGTTTTCATATTTATTGCCTGTATAGCATCACTTGTATTGGTTGCAGGCGCCGTATAATTTTCACCTGTTCCTATATAAATCAATTTTCTTTTTGCATCCACCGTTGGGCTGCACCAAACCGGTGCACCGGAAGGTCCATAAAAAAAGCCGCCGGTTTTCTTTTTGCCCTGAGGTTTTGCTTCTTTAGCAATCACCTTATATTGCCATAAAATTTTGCCTGATGATGCATTTAAAGCAACTAATCCTCCTGAAGAAGTACAACATTCATAACCCGGAGTTTTTGCTGAAATAACTTCGGCAGAAGTTATCGGAACAAAGATCATGTTGTTGTAAACTGCAACAGAGCCCGTTACTGCTGATTGCGCATGATAACCCGATCTTGTCTTCCATAACAATTTACCTGTTTTTACATTTATTGCATAAACGTTTGTGTTATAATCAGCAAAGTATGCTGTTATGGTGTTAACATTTTTTGTTACTGC
Source organism: Parafilimonas sp. (assembly GCA_035547495.1). GTDB lineage: Bacteria > Bacteroidota > Bacteroidia > Chitinophagales > Chitinophagaceae > Parafilimonas. The sequence continues at coordinate 6,496 of DASZUY010000372.1, forward strand.
AATAGCGCCTCTAATTGCAGCATCTGCTGCAAAGTGCCATCCTGGTTTTCCTGTTTCAGTATTGATGGCATAAACATCACCAAACTGGCTGCCTGCTATAAGCCAGTTATTTATTAAAGCAGGCTTACATCTTACCTGTGTGGCATCAGGAAAAGCAAACGACCATTTTAGTTTAAGAGATCCGACGTTTGATGAATCAATACCTGCTTGTGCTGCTGTTCGAAATCCGGTACCTTCAAGATTTCCACCCCAGCCTGAACAATCAAAACTGTCTGAATAATTTTTTGAAATAGCAAAGGCCGTGTAAACATCGTTAGGAATAACAGTTTCTTTCAGAACTGTATTGGTAATAAATTGCGCAACTGCTTTGCGTTGTTCTTCGGTAAGATTTTGAGCCTGTTGCCGCATCTTTCCGTTATCCAGCGCAGCAAGCACAGACCGTGGCGTCATACCAGCTAATAAAGTTATTGCAGGCGCATTTACTCTTGCTGAGTCTCTGTGACAAGCAGAGCATACAGTAACAAATACTTGCTTGCCCATTTTGATAATGTCAGCGGAAGGATGGTTGTTGTTTGTTTGAGCATGCACATTTGGTGATGAAAAAATAAAAAGAAATGATGCCAATGCAAGGCATGCGATTTTTGTCTTTTTCATTTGTTTATTTTTATTATGATTTTTTACTTTATCGGATTGTTTTAAAATTGCATGTATATTTTTCGCAGTACAATCTTTTTAAAAATCAACTTAAAGGCAATTGAATAATAAACTCACTTCCTTCATTTTCCTCAGTCTCAACTTTTATTTCTCCGCCATGTACTTTAATAATATCATAACTCAAACCCAATCCGGTTCCTCGCCTGTTGGTTTTGTGGTGAAGAAAGGTTGAAATATTTTATCAATTATATTTTGGGGAATGCCGTTGCCGCTTAAAATGATCTCATCCCGAGAAGCCGACATTGAAGTGTCTAATACAACAATTGAGTCTTGTGCTTTGCAAAAACTATTTGCAAGCAGCAAAAGCATGAACAAGAATTTTTTCGGGTTCATATGCGTTTGGAATGGTGATTTGTGAACAGTTAGTTCTTTAAAGCGAAAGGCTGTTTATGAAGTTTATTAAGGTATTAGTAAAAGCAGCAAGTAAATATAAATTTAATTCTGCTGTTTTCACACAATAACTATTATAACCGAAAACTGATTGCCCCACATTGCAGGGCAATCAGTGAAAGTTAAATTGTAATTGAACATTCTTAGCAAAACTCAGTAATACAGCTTTCTATTGCCACTGAATAATTGATGTAAGAAATTTTTTAAAATGAATTATTATTTCAGCTTTTTTACATGGGCATTAATTTGTATTTGGCGGCGTTAATGTGTATCCTAAAGCCTGGTACACGCTCCAATTGTCCCAATAGGAAGTTGTAAAATTTATTTTTCCGTTTGTTATTTGGGCTGTTGATTGAAATGGAACTCTTATATCTTTCCCATTTATTGTGCAATCATATTCACCCCACATTGCTACCCAATTTCCCTTGTAGTCACCTTTAATAACGCGATATGTTTCCTCTACAAAATTGACTTTCCTGTTACTTTGCGTTTTGTAATTTTGGCTCCACCAATTCATCACTTGTTCTGCAGTGGTAGAGTCGGAAGGTCCGGGTCCGTAACCTTTATAATCATCAGCGAGGAGACTTCTTGCTTTAACAGAATCACCGGACACACATGCATTCTCGTAATCTGCGAATATTTTCAAGTCCTGATCGGCAGTGGGGTTTTCTCCGATATAATCTTTCTGATGGTACACAGCGCTTTTAACATCAGTGTTTTGTGCCTGCACATTAGTTGAAGAAATAATAAAAAGCAGCGATGCCAATGCAAGGCATGCAATGTTTGTCTTTTTCATGTTGTTTGATTTTTTGGTGTTATGAATAAGAATGATTAAAAATTCAGCACATAAAATTCTCATCTAACTGAAAAGAACATTTTCTGAAATAAGACAAATGCTTTTCCATTTAGGACAATTATGAACCAAGCCGCAATTGTAAGGCAATAATGTATCAGAGAGGTTTTATTGATTCTGATGCAAATATTCGCTGGGCGTAACACCAAAAAAAGATTTGAAAGAAGTGGTAAAATGCGAGTGTGTTTCAAACCCAACACTGTAAGCAGTTTCAGAAACGTTGTTTCCGGATTTTAAAAATTCTATTGAACGTTTTAAACGATATTGTTTGATCAGCTCATTTGCAGACAAGCCAACGATAGAAGATAATTTCCGGTTGAGCGTTCTGCTGCTTACTGCCGCTTTTGTTGCCAGCTTTTCCACACTTAAAGTGGTATCATCTAAATGCTCATCCAGAATAAGATACAGATTTGCAATAAAAGAATTTTCCGTTTCCTTAGTTTGTATTGACGCTTCAGGATTTTTTAATTGCGATTGGAAGAACAACCGCAGCCTGTCCTGACGTTGCAAAATGTTATGAATGCGTAATTCAAGTTCATCGAAATGGAAAGGTTTTGTTACATAATCATCAGCGCCGGAAATCAATCCCTCCATTACACTTTCGTGAGCAGTTTTCGCCGTCAGCAGTATCAGCGCTATATGATCTGTGGCCACATTCGATTTAATTTCTTTACATAAGGCATAACCGTCCATTTCAGGCATCATTATATCACTAATGATGATCTCAGGTAGTTCTTCTTTCGCAATTTGCAATGCCTGCTTACCGTTAGCGGCTGAAAGGGTTCTATATTTTTTCTGCAAACATTCAGCAATAAATGCACGCAGTTCATCATTGTCTTCAACAATGAGAATTAGCGGTAAGTTATTTTTGACAGCCGTTTCAACTTCGGTATCGGTGTTGATGATTTTTACAGTCAGCGTATCGGCTGATGACATTGTTTTATTCCATTGCGGAACCATTTCAGTTGTTGCAGTTTGTACCGGCAATGCGACAATGAATGTTGTTCCTTCTCCTTTCTTGCTTTTCAATTCAATGCTCCCGTTCATTAATTGCACGAGTTCTTTTACCAGCGCAAGACCAATACCGGTGCCTTCATATTTTCTGGTTGACGATGTATCGATTTGATAAAAGCGGTTGAAAATATAAGGCTGGTATTCTTCATCAATGCCAATGCCTGAATCACTCACTTGCAAACGCAATTGGTTGTCGTGTTCATTCATCTTATCTATCGAAAGATGAACTGTGATGTTTCCGTTTTCCGGCGTAAACTTTATTGCGTTTGACAAAAGATTAAAAGTTATCTTTTCAATCTTGTCCGTATCAAACAAATATTCTTTTTCTGTTGCAGAAGCATAAAACTTTAAATCGATATTTTTTTCTTTGGCTGATGAATAAAATGAATGCACACATTCTTCGATGAACAATTTTATATCGCCTCTTGAAAAAGATAATAACATGTTACCACTTTCAATCTTACTCATATCCAGCAATTGATTGATGAGGCGAAGCAATTGCTGTGCATTGCGATGAACGACCGTTAAATTCCGGCTGATAAAACCTGCGTCATTTACGTGCTGCTGCATTTGTTCAACCGGCGATAGTATCAATGAAAGCGGTGTGCGAAACTCGTGCGTAATGTTGGAGAAGAAGCGGCTTTTTAATTCATCGACCGCTTTTAATTGTTCTGTTTCTTTTTGCTTTAAGGCAATCTCCTGCTTTGCTTTTGCCTGCTTTAAACGGGCACTGAAGACAAGCCAAATTATACAAGCAGTTGCAACAGCGTATAAAACATAAGCCCACCATGTTTGCCACCAGGGCGGAGCAATTACAATATGAACCGTTTTTATGTGATTGCTCCAAATGCCGTCTGTGTTGGTTGCATTTAATTTGAGGTCGTAAGTGCCGGGTGAAAGGTCAGTGTAATTAGCGGAGTTTTGTGTGCCTGCATTTATCCAGCCCTTATCGATGCCGGTAAGCTGATACCGGTATTGCAGTTTCTCCGGTGCATTAGATTCTAACGCAACAAACCGGAATGTGAGAAAATTTTGATTATACGAAAGATGCATTGTGTTAGTTGAAACAACCGAACGGCCTTTCCAATCGTCGTATTTTGAAACAGGCTGGTTATTGATATCAATGTCGGTTAATGCAATTTCAGGTTGATATTGATCTATTCTTACAGAGTCGGGATCAAACATCGTCCATCCTTCTGTTCCGCCAAAAGCAATTTTGTCATCAGGAAAATGTATGTACTGATAACCGTTAAACTCATTACCCTGTAAACCATCTTTTTCCGTAAAAGAAAGAACACTGTAATCGCGTGGGTTGAAGCGAAATATACCTTTATTACTGCTGCACCAGAAATTGCCATGCTTATCGATAATGATAGCATAAACAGTATTATTAGGCAAGCCTTCTTTTGTAGTAAATGATTGTGTAGCGAGTGTAGAACTATTAAAGCGGATCAACCCATTGCTAATGGTTGAAATCCACAATATATTTTTATTGATTGGATCCGGCGCCGCTGATAAGATCCTTACATCACGAAATGTTTGCGAACCCGGTTGGTTTCTATATGATGTGAAGCGTTTTGTTATTGTGTTAAACGATTCAAGCCCGTTAAAATAAACAATCCACAAAATGTTTCCCTGTGCAACAAATGCGAGCGGGTTTACATTGTGCTGATAGTCGAACGTATAACTGCTCAGCAGTTTTTTGTGTTCAAGGTCAACCCCGGCAAGCTCACCTTTAAATGGCAGCAAGACCCAGCAACGATCTTCTGCATCAAAAGCAACATCAACGATGCGATTGATCTTTATATCGGGTAGGGAATCTTCAATATTGTAAACATACGCATGTTGTTTCGTGATCTTTGTAAGGCTGTTAAATGAAAGCTTTTGTCCGTCAAGCTCATTGTAAAAAAAATTACTGATCCACAGGTTGCCGTTTTTATCAAGACACGAGCGGCCGGCCACAAAATCATTATTAAAACCTTTTACAAAATTTTTATTGACTGCAATATTTCCCCATGCAGGAATTACGTCATAAAAAAAATCTTTTATTATTTTATAAGAAGCAAATCCGGATTCATTTAAATCAATCATTCTCACACCAAACGTATTTGTTCCAATCCAAAAAACGTTATTGCGATCAATCATTGAAGCGAGAATATTCGGATATTTTAAAGTATTGGTGAAGATCAAAGACAAGCTTGTATCGCTGTTGATTTTGTACAAAGTTTCCGCGAGCTTCAGGTAGGCATCACCGGTGGGTGAAAAAATAACATCACTATTTCTTGTTGCAACAGACGGAGGAAGATGAATTGATTTCCAATTATTGGTTCGAAGGTTCAATATCCATAAGGATTGCATGGTCCCAAAAAAAAGAAGATTGTTGTTTTTTATTCTAAATGCATTTTCAATAAAAAGAGAATCTACTTCATGCAGTTCGGATTGTAATTTTTGAGGCAGCTCATATATTTTATTTAGCTTCTCATTTCTAAACATGTATAGAGAGCGCTGGCTGCTTACCCATATATTTCCGTCAGTATCGCTGGTAATGCTTAATCCTGCTTCGTTTGGCGGCAAGGCAATTTTTATTAATTTTTTTTGCTGCGGGTTTAGGTAAAGCAACTCCGCCGCGTGCTGCTGTTTGTAATCATTTAAAATAAAAGCATCGTTTCGTTTATCAAAATTCACTGTTGAAAATATTTCATCCCTTTTATCGGTTGTTACGGCAGTAAACGGGTATTCTTTTGAAAGATGCTTTATCGTTTCAGTAACAGGATTTAAAACATCAATAGCATTGTTATCGTACTGTATCCAGATGTTATTTGCGCGATCGATAGAAATATAGCGTACAACGCTGCTTGCAAGCGATGTACTATCAGCACCATCGTGATAAAAAACTTTAAATTCTTTGCCATCGTAACGTGCAAGCCCATCGCGTGTTGCTATCCAAATAAACCCCTGTTTATCCTGAACAAATCCTGTAATAAAACCCTGCGGCAAGCCATCTTCTATTGTGAGCGATCTGACTTTGTAAGCAGGCGATGATTGCGCCGTTACCCAAAAGCTGAATGGAATCAGGCAAACAATGAACAAGAAAAATTTTTGTTTCATTTACATTCAGGATAATGCTGTAAACAGTTAATTTTTTAGGGCAAAGGCAACTGGGGGTTTATTCGATAGGTTATCGCAGATGTATACTTAATTCCTGATCTATTGTTTAAAGATAAGATTTCATTGAATGCAATTGCAATTTAATTATGCCTGAAAGAAATCGGATTGCAGCATACGAATCTTTACTCGCGGGCATCCACCTTTGCTATACAATGGCACGACTTACCTCAAAGTACTGTACTCAATTCAACTGGCAGGAACCAAAGCATAAGGCTACACATTATGTGTAGCCCTTTTTCATAAATTTATTTGCCAATGAAAACAATGCTGCTTCTATCTTACTCTATTTTGATAAGATCATCTTTTTTGTATCGATCAATTTTCCATCTACATAAAAAGAATAATTGTAAGAGCCGGATGATAAAGTTGAAGCATCAAGATGTAAAACACCTCTACCCTGCCCTGATACATTTATTGATTTTAAAGTTTTGCCTGTATTATCTGTAACAATAATTTGTGCTGAAGAAAATTGTTTAGGTAAATTATATGCAATTGTTGTTGTATGATTATAAGGATTCGGAACATTCTGTGCGATTGATGCGGATGATAAACTGGTGTTTACTGTTGACGGTTGACCGTTTACCGTTGACAAATCCACACCTTCTTTATTTGCCAGCATTTGAATGGCTGCTTTCATATCATTCATCTGTGATTGCAATGAAGCATTCGCTTGCACCAGCGAATCATTTTTTGCACTTAATTCCTGCACTGCTTTTACAAGTGGCACCACAAAATCTGCATAGCGCAAACCATAAAAATCGCTGTCATTTTGCGGCTTGCTAACCCCACTGAAATCATACCCAATTTCGTTTGCTGCTTTTTCTACTTCCTGTGCAACAAAACCTGTTCTTAATTGCTTTTCTCTTTTATCAGCTTCAAGGGCTGTTAATTTATCCTCATTAATTTTTAATTTTTTATCAATATCGTGCACATTAAGATGATAAGTAACAGGTCTGAGTTTATTGATGAATTTAAGACCGGGCACATTTTCAGTTATATTTCTTTTGTATCTGCCGTCGGAAAAAACGGTTAATTCAACAGCACAAAATAATCCGGCCAATGAAGGCTGCCCTAACATAATCTGAGAATTTTGAGTAGCTACAGATTGATAGCCAAATGCACTGCTGTTAAAAAGTGAAGCTGAATTTGGTTTTGCATAATAACCTATAAAGCTGTTGTTATCGCCTTTAGAACCGGAACCGGAGCCATAACCATAAAAAGTGTTGTTGCTATTTGTTGAAGTTAATCCGCCTGCAGCATAGCCAATATATGTATTAAAACTACCTGTGGTATTATTTACGCCTGCTCCCAAACCCATAAAAACATTTTCACTGCCGCTTGTATTATTCTGACCGGAATTATATCCAACGAAAATATTATAACTACCATCATTCACATATCCTGCCTGGTAACCTATCGCAGTATTTTGACTGCCACTGGCAGTATTGTACAAAGCCTGGTAACCAACAGCAGTATTATTACTGGCAACATAAGTAGTATTATATAAAGCCTGGAAACCTATAGCTGTATTATTACTTGCCTGGATATTATTTTGCAATGCCCCCGAACCCAGGGCTGTATTAGAACCGCCGGTAGTATTGCTTTGTAATGCTTTTTCACCAACAGCTGTATTAGAACTTCCTGTTGTGTTACTCAATAAAGCTGTTGAACCAAATGCAGCATTATATGCACCTGTAGTATTTACTTTAAGTGCTGAATTTCCTGTTGCCGTATTATTAAAGCCTGTAGTATTTTGAATTAACGTTAACGTACCAATCGCTGTATTTTGTGTGCCGCTTGTATTACTCGTTAAAGCCCAATAACCCACACCGGTATTACCATCTGCTTCGTTTGAATGCAATGCAAAATATCCATACGCAGTATTATTATTATTAATAGTATTTGCGGATAGCGCCGCCACTCCTGTTGCTGTATTATTTATACCAGTTGTATTTAATTGAAGTGCATTTAAACCAATCGCAGTATTTGCTCCGCCACTAGTGTTTGAAAAAAGCGCCTTATCACCAACCGCAGTATTTTGATATCCATCAACATTATTGTATAAAGATTGGTAGCCTACAGCAGTATTATCGGAAGAAGTATTTTTATTTAAGGATTGAAAACCTACAGCGGTGTTATTATTAGCTGCCCCATTTGAATATAACGCACCCGAACCTAATGCTACGTTATTGCCACCTGTACTATTGTTTTGCAAAGCCTTTTCGCCGATTGCGGTATTTGAACTTCCTGTAGTATTGTTCTTTAAACTTGTAGAACCATACGCAGTATTATATGCACCTGTATTTACGCTTAACGAATAAGAACCTGCTGCCGTATTTCTAAATCCCGGCGAAGAAGTGGTGTCTGCATAATCACCAAGAAAAACATTGTTGTCGCCGGAGTTAGGATTATCTCTTAATATTCTTACTTTATTTATTTTTATTCCGTGGCCGGTTGCAATATTTATATCGCCATTCACGTCAAGCTTTGCATACGGATTTGTGACACCAATACCCACTTTGCCCGCATTATAATAAATGGATGAATCGTGCTTTTGCCAAAGCTCACCAGATACCGGTTTCCATGAACTGCCATTATAAAAGTAAAAGCCGGCAGTATTATCTGTTTGATAAATCAATAATGCTTTTGCCGGTGTATGAATTGCATTACGCTGTGCTTGCGTCATACGCGGAATAAGCAAACCTTTGTTTGTTGATTTAATTTCTAATAACGATGAAGCATTTGGTGTTGTAGTTCCAATACCCGCAGCACCGCTTGAAGGAAATTTATTTGTTTGTGCTGATGTGTTTTTACAGATGATAAAACTCATCATCATCATCAGTAAAGCGATAAATACTTTTTTCATGGTTTAATATTTAATTTATTTCTGTAATACAACAAATGTTTTACTAATCATGTCTTCTGATTGAAGTATGATAACATACATGCCTGAACTTAATTTTGAAAGATCAAGCCTTGATGTATTTATTCCTTTCAACAAATTCTCCAATGCAACTTCTTTCATCATTTTCATATTCATATCGTAAACCTTAACCGAAATTTTGCTTTCGTTGTGCGCAAGATTTAATTGAAGATTTATTATTGAGTTTGTTGGATTAGGATAAACAATAATTGAATTTTCTTTTTTTACTTCAGGCTGAATTGAACTGATTACATTGCTTTGTTTTGTTGAAAAAGATCTTGCATCGCCGCATTGATCTACCCGAACCAATACAAGTCCGCTGCCTGATGGCGTTGCATGAAAGCCGGGATTGATAATAATATTTCCACCACCCAATGTTGAAATAGTCGTTCCTGAAATATTTACATTATCACCCGAATTAAGTGTACCAACAGCAGAAGCGAAATAATAACCAGATGAAACATTTACATTGGAAATAGTTTCTGATGATGGAGATTCACATTGCAAAAGCGGCGCATATGTAAGCAGGTAACTGTTTATTCGAGAAAACTGATCATTTGTAATTGCCAATGAAGGATAACAACCGGTTGACCACCAGTAAGACATCAGGTTTGAATAAGGCGGAGAATAATTTGTTTGATTTTTTGGATCAGTGCATGTACCCGCATATTTACATCCATCTGTTGAAAGCGCAAAACAACTATTGTTTTGACTTTTGAAGACATACGGGTCTGCCGGTGTATCAGCAATCAAATCAGCAGACGTTGATGAATTAGTACCATCAATATCTTCATATCCATTATTAGGTTCAAAAGTGTGCAGTAAACCCATACAATGTCCAACTTCATGCGAAATAGTTTGCCCTGATGCGATGTTGCCCGATGCAATAAGGCAATATGTTCCGGGTATTCCTCCTAAAGCAATTCCTCCATAACCACAATTACCACCACAAGAAGGATTATTGCCGTTAATTTTTTGCATGTAAAAAACATTAATGCAGTTCGGAACCTGGTACGAATTAAAATCTGATGAAGGATCGGTATCTGCATTAAAATTATTATTAAGAAAAGAGCTGTTGATGTAAGTTAGACCTGCATATAGAAAGCATAAATTATCAGCAGCATAATTGGCGGCAAGTGTGTTAAACTC
>DASZUY010000373.1:0-23096 GCA_035547495.1 Parafilimonas sp.
CCAGACCCTAAAAAGAAAAAGTTTTTTAAGCAGGAAGATATGCAAACCAGTGTGCCTAAATATGTAGAAGAAGAACCCGGTGCTGTAAGAGAAGGAATAATTAGTTTTTTTAATGAAGCAAAAGGTTATGGGTTTATAAAAGATCTTAAAACACACGAAAGTATTTTTGTGCATGTTAACCAGCTTACAGAACCTGTAAAAGAAAACAATAAAGTGAGTTTTAGCACAGAGCATGGTTTAAAAGGGCCAAGTGCTACTAACGTAAAAAAAATCAGTTAACCAATTTTTATTTTATATGACAGTTGAACAAATAGAAAAGTTCTTTTCATCAAACCCGGATGTAAATTCCGTTATTCGTATAAGCTTTAAAACACGCAATTCAGTTGCTGCTGTGTTTATTCAAACACCGGATGCAAAAGAATTAAAGTTGAAGAATTTCTGGCGTGTAGTTTCTGAAGCTAATTTAAAACAGTGGCAAAAAACGCATGATTACAGTTTATGCCGCATGTTTAATGGTGCAGAGTTTACAAAGCTTGCAGTTGCTTAAAGCATCGGGAATTTAATAGCTTACTAATTTCAGAACACTTAGTGTTTACAGAAAATTGAAGCTGCTCATAACTGAGCAGCTAACGCAGCATGCCATTACATGCTGCGTTTATTTAAATTAACTTAAGCATCAGGAATTTGAGGCTCAACCAGCTTGGTTAGCTTTTCTAAAGATTCCTGCCAGCCCAGGTAACACATTTCAGCGGGTATAACGGAAGGTATTCCTTCCTGTAAAATTTTTATTTCTGTTCCTACCATTACTTTTTTGAATGAGACAGAAGTCATCATTTCACCCGGAAGATTTGGATCATCAAATATGTCCGTATACTTTAAATACTCGTTCGGTTTAACCTCCACATATTTTCCGCCAAATGAGTGCCCATTGCCGGTTGAAAAATTATGAAATGACATTTTAAAACTTCCGCCAACCTCAACATTCAATTCATGCACTGTGCATAGAAAACCATACGGTGGCAACCATGAAGCAATTGCTAACGCTTCGGTAAATGCTCTGTATACTTTTTCAGGAGAGGCTTTAATTACTCTTTGTAAAGAAACACTGTTGTTAGGCATATAATTGATTTTGTTCCTACTCATTTGGCTTTTCGGATTCGCCCGTTTTTGTAGTGGTTACTGCTCCACTAATTTTATATAGATTGATATTACAAAGGTGATAGTAACGATTTATTTTTATAGAGGCTTTATACGGCAATCTTGAGGGCTGGTTACGACATATTTATTGAAAATTTTCTGGGTTTGGTTTTAACAGTAAAAAGTCTATGAACGTTTTCAACGATCAATAAATAAATGTTTATGCTATCTTCATCAGCCAGCAAATAGTTGCATAATATCAAATTACTCTTTTATGTTAACCGAAACGAAAACCACTTTTTTTGCGCCGCAGCTGTTAATTGAAAATGGCATAACAGATATTTCTTTTTATGAAAAAGCGTTTGGCGCTACGGAACATTTTTGTTTAAGAAATGATGATAACACTGTGCATGTTGCCGAGCTCAATATTAACGGTGCCGTGTTTCATTTGCATGAAGTAACAAAGCCATATTTCTTCACGCCCGCAAAACACAATGGCACTACTACGATCATTGGTTTGTTTGTTCCCAATGTAGATGATGTGATGCAAAATGCCATTAAAGCCGGAGCTAAAGAAATAAGTGCCGCGAGAGATTACGAATATGCTTACAGGCAGGGTGAAATCGAAGACCCTTTTGGACATCGCTGGCTTATTGAAAAAAAACTTTGATGAAGAACAGTTTCCAAATAATATGAAATACAAACTTTTCAGGTTTGTTTTAGCCTTGTTTTTGGTTGTCTTTGTTTTTGCCTGCAATAAGGCAAAATATTTTATTATTAAAATCCCTCACGATTATCAGGGAAATATTTTTATAGTATTCGGAATAAAAAACAGTGCTGAATTGACGAGAAAAAAAGAATTTCTTTATACTACTATTAGCAACCCACCTATCTTATTAACGTCTTATGAATATAACAAAGACTTAAGCTCTTTAAATTTGGTAATTCAAGATAAAAGTACAAACACAAATATTGACTTAGGTAGTCCGAGTGAGAAATTAAGTCGTGTTTTATTTAATAAGATTGATACTTTAACAGTTAACGGATACAGCTATACCTATTTTACTGCTTTCATAAGCAAAAACTATACGACCGAAAATGATTACAATCTAATCCCAAAATTAATCTTTTATAAATATCAATTTAATGAATTGAAAAATGAGCTTTCTGAATTAAACCCCACAAAATCCCTTCATCCACATTTTTGAATTATTATTGCGGCTAATAAAAATTTATGAGCATAACAGTAGTTGGTACGATGGCGTTTGATGCTATTGAAACGCCTTTTGGTAAAACAGATAAAATTATTGGCGGTTCTGCAACATATGCAGCTTATGCTGCGAGCAATTTTGTTCAGCCCGTTCAGCAAATTTCAATTGTTGGTTTTGATTTTCCGCAGGAAGAATTACAAAGTATGCAAAGCCGCGGCATAGTAACAGATGGTGTTGAAATTGTTCCTGATAAAAAATCTTTTTTCTGGAGTGGTCGTTATCATATGGATATGAACACGCGGGACACACTGGTTACAGATTTAAATGTGCTTGCAGATTTTGATCCTAACGTTCCTGAAAATTACCAGGGCTCAGATTTTTTAATGCTTGGGAATTTAGTACCTGCTATTCAGAAAAAAATTATAGAACAGTTTAAGCAAAGACCAAAGCTGATTGTTTTAGACACTATGAACTTTTGGATTGAAACTGCTTTTGATGACTTAAAAACCGTATTAAAATTAGTAGATGTTTTGATGGTGAACGATAGTGAAGCAAGAGAAATTTCCGGCGAGCATTCTTTGGTAAAAGCAGCAAAGAAAATTTTGAATATGGGTCCAAAATTTTTGATTGTAAAAAAAGGTGAACATGGTGCACTTTTGTTTAATAAGGATAATGTATTCTTCGCGCCCGCACTTCCGTTAGAAGATGTGTTCGATCCAACAGGAGCCGGTGATACTTTTGCCGGCGGGTTTATTGGTCATCTTGCAAAAACAAAAGATATTTCTTTCGACAACATGAAGACGGCAATCATTATAGGCTCTGCCATGGCAAGCTTTTGTGTTGAAAAATTCGGAACGGAAAGACTAAAAGAAATTTCGAAAAAAGATATTGATGCACGTGTGCAGGAGTTTGTGCAGTTGGTGAATTTTGATATTGCACTCGTTTAAGTTTGTAGGAAAAATTTTACTTGATATATGAAGCGATACTTGTGGCGTGTTACAATATTGTGTGTTGTTTTATTTTTTAGCTGTAATCTTTTTAAAAAACATAAAGAGCAAAATGTTCAGGCAGATAAATCAATTACACAGCAAACTTCTTTTAATAATTTATTTATTGATAGCAATAAGATAGACGATTTTATTGCAAGCCATCCGCAGTATAAAAAATTTCAGCACCAATATTCAGATTTTTATAAGCAACGCAATTATGAGTGTGCATGGTTTGATAGCTCGGGCATAACAGAGCAGGCTTATAATTTCATGAATCTTTTAAACAATGCAGTAAATACATACAACGATAGTTCGCTCTACAATGCAGAACTCGCCGGTAAACTTGACGCATTTAAAAAAGATACTGCTCATAAAATCATAACAACAACGCCCGGCATTACACAAACTGAATTAATGCTCACCGGTCAGTTCTTTGCTTATGCATCTAAAATATATGATGGCGCTGATATTAATACCGAGGAACTCGGATGGTTTATTCCGAGAAAGAAGCTTGATCTGAGTGTGATGCTCGATTCGCTTATCGCCAACAAATCAGATATAAATAATGCGGGATTTCCTTTAAGCGATTCTTATAAAAAGTTGCTCGATTTTTTGCCTGTTTATAATAAATTAAATGAGCAGGGTAATTGGGATACGATAGCTTATCCTGCAAAAGCACTTCATAGGGGAAGTTCATCTGAAATTATTCCTTTAATAAAACAGCGGTTATATGCATTGGGTGATTTAACCGAAGAAGATTCTACTAATGTATTTGATACAGCACTTGTAGATGCAGCAAAAAATTTTGAGAAAAGAATGGGTCAAACGCCTGATGGTGTAATTGGAAAATCTTTTTTAAAGCAATTAAATGTTTCGCCTGCACAGCGTCTGCAACAAATATTAATTAATCTCGAGCGTTTGCGCTGGTTGCCTGAAATGAATGATAGTTCATCCATCATTGTAAACATTCCTGAATACAAAATGTATGTTTATGACAGTGGCAGACTTCAGTTTAATATGAACGTAATTGTAGGCGCATCGGCAACAGGAACCGTAATTTTTACCGGCAACTTAAAATACATTGTTTTTAGTCCGTACTGGAATATACCGCCGAGCATAATTAAGAAAGAAATTTTGCCGGGCATTCAGCGAAACAAAAACTATCTCGCAGATCATCACATGGAAGAGTATGGAAAAAATGCAGGCGGATTGCCTGCAATACGACAACTGCCCGGAGCTGATAATGCGCTGGGAGGAGTGAAGTTTTTATTCCCGAATAATTTTGATATTTATTTTCACGATACAAATAATCATGGTGCATTTAATTCTTCAAAACGAAGTTTGAGCCATGGTTGTATAAGGTTAAGTCAGCCTAAAAAGTTAGCGCAGTATTTGTTGCGTGATGATACGGTGCATTTCAGCAGTGTAAAGATTGATAGCCTGATGAATTTGAAAAAAGAAAAATGGGTAACGCTTAAAAATCCTGTGCCTGTAATGATAAGTTATTATACAGCTTTTGTTGATAGTACCGGTAAACTAAATTTTAGAAATGATATTTACGGGCACGATTCTGCGATGGCTGTAAAACTTTTTGCACCAACAGGCATAGCAAAAAATAACTAATGAAAGACGTTGTAAGGACAATCTTTGTTGAAAAATTTCAGACTGAGCCTTTTATTGTACGTTCTCCCGGAAGAATAAATATTATTGGCGAACACACAGATTATAATAATGGCTTTGTATTGCCTGCTGCTATTGATAAAGCGATTTACATCGCTGTTTCAAAACGAAATGATGATTCAATTTTTTTGCACGCAGCTAATTTTAAAGAAGATTATTTAGTAAAACTTTCTGAGATCGCTCCGTTAAATCATCATTGGGCGAATTATATTTTAGGCATTGTTGATCAGCTACAAAAAATCAATAAAAACATTTCAGGTTTTAATGCTGTTATTGATGGTGATGTGCCGTTAGGTGCAGGACTTTCATCTTCTGCCGCAGTTGAATGTGCAACTGTTTTTGCATTGAATGAATTGTTTCAATTGCAGCTCGATAAATTTCAGATGGTGAAATTAGCGCAGGCTGCAGAACATGCGTTTGCCGGCGTAAAGGTGGGCATCATGGATATGTTTGCGAGCATGTTTGGAAAGAAAGAACATGTAATAAAACTTGATTGCAGATCGCTGGAATATGACTATGTACCCTTTCATCTGAAAGGAATAAAAATTGTTTTGCTGAATACGAATGTGAAGCATTCACTTGCATCAACAGAATATAATACAAGAAGAAAAGAATGTGAGCAGGGTGTTGAATGGATTAAACAAAATAATGCTGCAGTAAATAGTTTGCGGGATGTTACAATAGAAATGCTGGATGAATTTGTTTTGCCAAAAGATAAGCTGGTGTATAAACGTTGCCGGTTTATCGTAGAAGAAATACAAAGATTGTTGGAGGCTTGCGAATGCTTAAAAAAAGATGATGTGCATGGACTGGGTGCAAGAATGTATAAAACGCATGAAGGATTAAGTAAAGAATATGAAGTGACTTGTAAAGAACTTGATTTTTTAGTGGACGCAGTGCGCAATAATAAAAATGTTTTTGGTGCAAGAATGATGGGCGGCGGCTTTGGTGGTTGTACAATTAATTTGGTAAAAGAAGAAGCTGTAGACGATTTAATAAACGATGTAAAAAATATTTACGAAACGCGAATGCAGTTGCCTTTAACATCTTACGTTGTAGACATTGAAGACGGAACTTCTGTGATGCATTGATTTATTGAATCTTGAATTTTTAACCTTGCACTTTTGGCGAACCGTTTCTTATCGCTAATTCTTCACTTAATGTAGCTCCGCCTTTAATAGCAAAATCAAGCGTACGAATTGGAAACGGCACTGTAATGTTATGTTCATCAAATGCTTTCTTTATACGCATCACAGCTTCGCTTTTTACACGCAAATAAATAATTTGTTCAGGAGTATCTATCCAAAGCCTCATAATAAAATTTATACTGCTGTCACCAAACTCCTGGTAAAACATTGTTATCTCATCATCCTTGCTTAAGTTTTTTATTTCCTGTACAGATTGTAATGCAACTGTTTTCACTTTTTCAAGATCATCTCCATAAGAAACACCTACAGTTAAATCCATTCTTCTTTTTCCCAGCAATGAATAGTTTTCTATCGGGTTTTGCAATACATCTTTATTAGGAATAATAACCATTTGCCCCTGGAATGTTCTTAGCACAGTATCACGCAAGTTTATTTCTTCAACTTTTCCCATATAATCTTTTATCTGTACTATATCGCCCATATGCAATGGCTTTCGGATTGATAAAAAAATACCCGACATAAAGTTGGCCGCAATATCCTGGAATGCAAATGCAAGTGCAAGTCCGATAATACCGGCACCTGCAAGAATTGATGTTACAGCTTTATCAAGTTGCAAAACACTTAACGCGGCGAAAAGTGTAATTCCAATGAGGAATATATAAATGAGAGATGAAAATAAATTGTCAAGCGTTTGGTTGTGTAGTATTTTATGAAGAAACTTAGTTGATATTTTTTTTACCCATTTTGCAATGAAAAAACCGAATACTATTATAATTGCCGCCAGCGCTATGTTAGGCAAAAGCTTTATTAACTCCCTTAACCACAACAATAATTTTGCACTTATTAATTTGTAAGCGTTACTAAATTTCATTTTATCTTGAATTATATAATTACCTCCATCTATTTTTTTGCCATAATTTTTTTGTATTAGTTTATTACTAAAATAATTTAGGATTTTAGGCTTTATGTAAAAACGATTGATTAAGATTTTGAATGAATAAAACAATCAATCATTGGCGCGCTTAAAAAAAATAGCCGCACGTTACTGCGGCTATTTTCATCAATATAAAAAATAAATTTATTTCTTCTCAGGATATAGCACTGCTGTAATTACATTTTGTCCTGTTAATAATTTATTCGCCGCATTTTTTATATCGTCTGTAGTAAGTGTATTTACATTTTGTTCGTAATCAAAAATGCGTTGCGGATCATCATTCTGAAAATAAATTCCCTGCAACTTACTGCTCCAAAATCCGTTTTCTTTCAACTGAACTTTATATTGTTCCAGCCATGTTTTTTTCACTTTATCCAAATCGGTTTGCTGCGGTCCGTCATTCTTAATTTTTTCAATTTCTTCATTTGCTGCTTTCAATAATGTATCTACATTTTTTGGTCCGCAAGGCAATTCTAAAATGAAAGAATAATTATTATACGGTAGCTTATTCAATCCGCCATAAATACCACCACCATAAATGGCACCAAGCTTTTCACGTAAGTCATCAATAATTTTTATGTTTAAAATTTCTATTAATGCCTGTGCTTTTAAAGCAAGTTGAGGATCGTATGCAACCGTTCCTGAATAATATTTTATAATGAGACTTTTATCTTCACTTCCTTTATAAACATTTAAATCAATATCACCTTGCACAGGTCGCACACCATTATCAGAAAACAACGCTTCATTATTTGTATGTGGTAAACTGCCAATGTATGTTGCAAGCAAAGTTTTTACCGAATCAACGTTTACATTGCCTGTGAAAATAAAAGTAAAGTCATGCGCATCGCTGTATTGACTGTTATAAATTTCAAGTGCGCGATCTAAATTAATGCTGTCAAAATATTCAGGTCTCGAGATCACAACTGGTGCAAGTGCATTTTTCTGATATAATGTTTGATAGAAAGTATCTACAAAAGCTGTTTGCGGATCTTGCAATGCATACTGCACAGCAGATTTTTGTTTTTCTTTCCATGCATTAAACAAGGCTTCATCTTTGCGCGGCGTTGTAAGTTCGAGATATAAAAGCTGTAGCATGGTTTCAAAATCTTTTACACTGCTGGTACCACTAACATTTGCTGCGAGATTAGATAATCTTGTTTGCACACTCACCGTTTTGCCGGCAAGATATTTTGAAAGATCAGTAGGAGAGAAGTCGCCAATGCCCATTTGCGAAACAATGGTTGATGCATACGTTGCATTGTATTTATCAATTGCATTGTAACGCGAAATGCCGCCTTTATGAAAACCGGTTAACAAAATTTCATCGTTCTTAAAATCAGTGGGCTTTAAAATAACTTTTGCACCGTTTGCAAAATCTAGTTCCTTTGTACCAAGTGTTGCATCTTTTGTTTCGTTTATAATTGCGCCCGGTGTTGGTTTATTTTTTATTAATGCTGATGCAATGGCTTTTTCTGTATAAGGCGTAACAGGCGCTTTCATTGCAGCATATGCTTCCTGCAAAAGTTTTGTGCTGTCAGGTAAATTGTAATTGCTGGATGAAGGCCCGGTTAAGCTTATAAAAAAATGCGGATTTTGTTTTATTGGATCGATCAACGCATTTACTTCATCTAAACTAATTGTTGGCAAAAGCTCATTGTAATATTTGTATTCAGTTGCAATGCCTGGTGATGGCTCTTGCGTTAAGAAGTTGTTGATGTATTCCTGCACATAATCTGCAGACTCAGTTTTATTGCTGTTGTTATAAGCTTGTTCAACAAACGACAGCATTTGTTTTTTTGCACGATCTAATTCAGGCTGTGTAAAACCATATTCTTTTACACGATCAATTTCTTTTATTAAAGCATTTAAGGCAGTATCAGGACCATCTTTACCAGCATATGCATTAGCGCCAAAGCTGCCATAATTTCTTGCATCACTTGAAAAACCTGCGCCTGCAAATAAGAATGGAGGGTTATCACTTTTTGCAAGATCAGCATAACGCTGATTGAGCATTAACGTAAAAAGATTTTTATCAAGCTCATTTTTATAATCACCAAGCGTTGTTTGCGGTTTTAGTTTGAAAAAAGGATAATCAATCTCAACCACAAAATTCGTTGCCTCTTTATCTGTAACAACAACACTTTCATCTTTACTGCGCACTGGTATATCAGCATAAAATCTTTTCTTTTCGTTTGCCGGATTTTTTAAACCGCCGAAATATTGTTTTACTAATTGCTCTGTTTTGTTTACATCAACATCGCCCACAATTATTACAGCCATGTTATCTGGTCTGTACCAGGTGTGATAAAAGCGTTTTACAGCATCATAAGGAAATGTTTTTAAAATGCTGTCTTTACCAATCGGCAATCTTTCAGCATAACGCGAACCTTCATATAAAACAGGAAACGTTTTACGGTTCATGCGATCTTCCGCACCTTTACCTAAACGGCTCTCTTCAAGCACAACACCACGTTCACCATCTATTTGATCATTATCGAATGAAAGTCCACCGGCCCAATCCTGCAAAACAGTAAGACCTTTTCTAAAGTTAGATGTATCAGTTAACGGAATCGGAAGAATGTAAATGGTTTCATCAAAACCGGTATAAGCATTAAGGTCAGCACCAAATTGTACACCGATACTTTGCAAAAAATTTACCAGTTCATTTTTTTTAAAATGTGCGCTGCCATTAAAAGCCATATGTTCATTAAAATGGGCAAGACCCTGTTGATCGGGATCTTCAAGAATTGAACCTGCGTTTACAACAAGCCGCATTTCTGCTTTGCTTTCGGGTTTCTCGTTATGACGAATATAATAAGTTAAACCATTTGGTAATTTACCAAAGCGCACAGCAGAATCTAACGGCAGTTTTTGAGAAAGATCCTGCGCATTAAGGGTTGTGCATGCACATAAAAATACAAGCACATAAAAAATTGATCGTTGCATTAAATAAAGTTTAGTGACAAAAATATTGTGTGAATATATTGCTTGGCTGCCGTTTATCACAATGAAAATTTAAAAACAGAATTGATAATCAGCCAAATACTTTAAACATGAAGTTATTTTAATAAATATTTTATAAATTACGGTAAATATTTATTGTTTATCAATAAATATTTATTATATTTGTTTTTTCATTTAATAAAATAAATATGGAAATTAAAATCACCACGACACAGATCTTGAAAATATTATATGTGCTTTCGTGGATAATATTTGTTGGCTTATGCGTTGAAGCCGGCGGGTTTATCTTCAACGCATTTTTTACATCTGTAATTAATCCGATTGATGCGAAACATTTTTGGCAACAAGTTGATTTATCGAATCTTTACAACTACGACCACGGATATTTTTTGGTAGTAACATTTCTGATGATTATTGTATCAGTATTGAGAGCACTTTTGTTTTATTTGATCGTAAAAATTTTGCACGACAAAAAACTAAATATATCTCAACCCTTTAATAAAGAAACTGGGAAATTTATTTTTAATGTAGCTTATTTGTCTTTTGGAATAGGCTTGTTTTCATGGTGGGGCGTTAAATACGCCGAATGGTTTAGTAGTAAAGGAGTAACAATGCCCGATGTAGAACACTTGCGTTTTGGTGGCGCGGATGTGTGGCTTTTTATGAGTGTTACACTTTTTGTAATTGCGCAAATTTTTAAGCGGGGTATAGAAATTCAAACTGAAAACGAATTAACAATATAGTTATGGCGATAGTTGTAAATGTAGATGTGATGATGGCTAAAAGAAAAATGTCGTTGAATGAATTATCTGAAAAAGTAGATTTAACCTTAGCCAATCTATCAATTTTAAAAACTGGAAAAGCCAAAGCAATACGTTTTAGTACGCTTGAGGCAATATGCAAAGCATTAGATTGCCAGCCTGGCGATATATTAGAATATGTGCCTGAAAAAAAATCAAACCGTCGGTGACTTATAATGCAAACATTAAAATGGAATCAATAAATTTTATATATTAAAATGGCAACATAGCTAACTGATCAATATTACCATTTTTAATGCGTACACATAAATATTTCTTACGCTCAACGTAAACGTTTACCGGCTGATTGTCGTATTTAATTTAAATTCCTACTAATTTTATAGGAAATATAGAATTAAATTGTTTATTTTGATATTGTAAATCGAATTCGTTACCACCAAACACCATCAACATGGTTTCCAAACTCAGCTCAGATGAGGTATTAAGTTTCCTTATCATTGTAAGTGTTATTTTAATAACAGCGCGTGTTTTAGGAGAAGTCTTTCGCAAGTTTAAACAGCCTGCTGTAATTGGTGAAATACTTGCCGGCATAATACTGGGACCATCGTTATTAGGCACATTAAACCCACATTTATTCGAATCAATATTTACTGCACAAAAAGGCGTACCATTCAAAGCTTTCGATGGTTTGGCACAAATTGGAATTATCTTATTAATGTTTATTGCAGGATTTGAAGTTGATTTAAAACAAATTCGCCAGCAAGGAAAGAAAGCTGCCTCCATTAGTTTAATGGGTTTAATATTTCCGTTTGCTTTAGGCTTTGCAACGGTTTGGTTTTTTTATGATAAAATTTTTTCAACGCCGCAGGGAACAAGTCTTATAATACCTGCAATGTTTTTTGGAACAGCTTTATCTATAACCGCACTTTCAGTAATTGCAAAAATTCTGCTCGATTTAAATATTCTTCGTTCTAAAATTGGCAACCTTGTTTTAACCGCCGCAATGATTGATGACTTTCTTGGATGGATTCTTTTTTCAATCATAATTCAAATGATGGGAAAATCCGAAAACTCTTTTGGCTCCGTTGCAATGGTTATTGGCTTCACTATTTTTATTTTAACCATTGGTCGCTGGCTGGTTGATAAAATTTTATTAATAGCAGACAAATTTTTATCTATTGGCGGGTTGATAACAGTTGCGGTAAGCCTTTGTTTATTAAGTGCTGTGTGTACAGAATATCTTGGTGTACGCGGCATATTCGGCGCATTTTTAATGGGTGTCGCTATCGGCGATTCTAAATATTTTCCCGAAAGGTTGCAAAATATTTTACACCAGTTTGTGGTAAATATTATCGCGCCATTGTTCTTTGCTTCTATCGGTTTAAGGGTAAATTTCGTTACCAATTTTAATATTGAAATTGTTGGAATTATTTTATTGATCGCATGCTTTGCAAAATTAATTGGAGCAGGTGTTGGAGCAAGAATGACCGGCATGACGAAGAACGAATCTTACGCAGTTGCATTTGGAATGAACTCAAGAGGCTCGCAGGAAATTGTGCTGGGTACTTTAGCATTGCAGGCAAAAATTATTGATGAACCTATTTTTGTTGGTTTAGTTGTAATGACTGTGGTGACTATACTTGTTGCCGGACCTTTAATGAAATTTTATCTCAATAAACATGACGCTTCACTGGCTAAAAATAAAGATGCTGAAATAAACGTATCTGTTATCAATCAAACCACTAATTCTGTTGCGATAAATTAGTTTTAATACTTATAAGTTACGATCAGTTCCCTCCCAATAATTAATCCTATTGATTTTATAGGGGTAAGCGATTTTTCTTATTTTTGATGTAGCGTTAACGTTACCACCAACAAATTCAGTAACTATGGTTTCTAAACTTAGTTCTGCTGAAGTATTGAACTTTCTTATTATCGTGAGTTTAATACTTATTTCAGCCCGTATTCTTGGCGAAATTTGCCGAAGGTATAATCAGTCAGTAGTTATAGGCGAAATTCTTGCAGGCATAATTTTAGGACCATCATTATTAGGTTCCATCTTTCCGAATCTATTTCATGAAATTTTTACTTCTCAGCCCAGAAGCTATGCAGCTTTTGACGGACTTGCAAACATTGGTATCATCCTGCTAATGTTTATTGCCGGGTTTGAAGTTGATATAAAACAAATCAAAAAGCAGGGCAAGCAAGCCGCATATACAAGTATTATGGGTCTTGTTTTTCCTTTCGCGATTGGTTTTGCTGCCGTATATTTTTTCTATCATAACTTGTTTAATTCTCCTATAAAAAATCCTACAATACCTGCAATGTTTTTTGGAACGGCTTTATCCATCACTGCACTTTCCGTTATAGCGAAAATTTTGATGGATATGGAAATGTTGCGCTCCAAACTCGGTAATCTTATTCTTACGGCAGCTATGATAAATGATTTTCTTGGCTGGATACTTTTCTCCATCATTATTCAGCTAATGAAAACAGGAAAACAGGATGGTTCATTTGAATCCGTAGGTTTAATCTTGTTATACACTTTTATTTTACTTACAGTTGGCAGATGGCTTGTTGATAAGATTTTAATGGTTGCAAATAAGTTTTTTTCCATTGGTGTAATGATAACGCTCGCCGTTTGTCTATGTTTATTAAGCGCTGTATTCACAGAATATCTTGGCGTGCGTGGAATTTTTGGCGCTTTTCTTATGGGTGTTGCTATTGGCGATTCTAAATATTTTCCGGAAAGGCTTCAAAGTATTTTGCACCAGTTTGTAATAAATATTATTGCGCCATTATTTTTTGCATCCATAGGTTTACAAATAAATTTCGTTACGAATTTCAATTTTGAAATAGTCTCTATAATTGTTTTGATTGCCTGCTTTACAAAAATAATTGGCAGTATTATCGGCAGCAGAATGAGCGGGCTAAACAAAAATGAATCGTATATAATCGCTTTTGGAATGAACTCGAGAGGTTCGCAGGCAATTATCCTGGGCGCATTAGCGCTGCAGGCAAAAATTATTGATGAACCTGTTTTTGTTGGATTAGTTGTAATGACGGTTGTTACAATTTTAATGGCGGCACCATTAATGCGATATTATTTAAATAAAGAAAATGCTGCAGCCGGAGATGTTAAAGCAAATGTTACAATTATCCCTCAGCAGGAGCAATCTTTTGCCGGCGGGGCATAAAATCAATTATCATTTGGTAGCAAAACTGCTGAACCTTATCTTTGCGCTCCTTTTAAATAATACGGCAAAATCCGTATTTTAAAAATTAGTTATGAAGAAAGACATTCATCCAAAAAGTTACAAGCTCGTTGTGTTTAAAGATATGAGTAATGGTCATTCATTTTTAAGCCGGTCAACCGCTTCTTCTAAAGAAACAGTTAAGTGGGAAGATGGAAATGAATATCCATTAATAAAGCTTGAAATTTCGAATACGTCGCATCCATTCTTTACAGGTAAGAATGTGTTAGTAGATACAGCCGGACGTATTGATAAATTCCGTAAGCGTTACGAAAAGAAAAAATAAACTGAACAGAAATACAATCCCTCCGGCTTCGGGGGGATTTTTGTTAATAATTACTTCATTCATTAGTCATCTAAATATTTTCTTTGCACAGCATTATGAGCCAGGTAACTTCTTATCCAAAAGAAAAAATAAACATTTTATTTCTTGAAAATATAAGTGATAAAGCGGTAGATTTTTTTCGCAAGCACGATTATGTAAACGTAAAAAAATTAACGGGCGCATTATCAGAAGAAGAATTAATAAAACAAATTAAAGATGTGCACCTGCTTGGCATTCGCTCAAAAACACACATTACAAAAAATGTTTTGGATGCCGCTAAAAAATTGCAGGCAATCGGTTGTTTTTGCATTGGTGTAAACCAGGTTGATTTAAAAGCGGCGACACATGCTGGCGTTACTGTTTTTAATGCGCCTTACAGTAACACACGCAGCGTTGCTGAATTAATTATTGGTTTATCTATAATGCTTATTCGCAGAATACCGGATAAAAATAAAGCAGCGCATGAAGGTGTTTGGATGAAAGAAGCAAAAGGCAGTTATGAGCTGCGGGGAAAAACGCTTGGTATAATTGGTTATGGAAATATCGGCTCACAGGTAAGTGTGCTTGCTGAAGCATTAGGCATGAAAGTGATTTTTTATGATGTGGAAACCAAACTTCCATTAGGCAATGCACACCAGGCAAAAAACTTAAAAGAGTTATTGTCTTTATCTGATATTGTTTCTCTGCATGTTCCTGATACTTCACAAACAAAAAATCTTATTAATAAAAACAATATTAAACAGTTTAAGAAAGGCGCGATTTTAATTAACTATGCAAGGGGAGAAGTAGTTGAAATTTCTGCGTTGGCAAAAGCTTTACAAGAGGGTTTGTTAAGTGGTGCAGCGATAGATGTTTTTCCTGTTGAGCCGGAAAAAAATGGCGCTGCTTTTTCTACGCCGCTGCAAAATTTACCTAATGTTATTTTAACGCCGCATATTGGTGGCTCAACCGAGGAAGCGCAGGAAAATATTGGTGAAGATGTAAGTAATAAACTGTTTCAATATTTGGAAAAAGGAATTACAAATGGCTCGCATACCGTACCTGCAATAAGTTTACCGCCGGTTGAAAAAGCACATCGTATTTTACATATACATAACAATGTTCCCGGTGTTTTAAGTGCGATCAATACACAACTTTCAAATCATAACATTAATATCGTTGGTCAATATTTAAAAACGAATGACGAGATCGGTTATGTAGTGCTTGATGTTGATAAACAGCTTTCAAAACAAGCGCTCGAATTATTAAAAGATGTAAAAGGAACAATTAAAGTTAGAATGCTTTATTAATGATTCGTTCGATGTTCATCGTTAAAATTCTTTATTGCTTTATCACTTTAATCGTTTTCATTTTTTTCGTATCAACGTCTTTAACAACTATTGTATAAATACCTGCAGGTAAATTATTATTCGTAATAATCTTAACCGTATTTTCTTTTTGAACATTTGCAAACACATTGCTGTAAGCAGCATTTCCTTTTACATCATACATTATAACCTGCAATTTTCCGGTGTTAGTTTTTGAGTGTATTGATAATGTTAGATAATCATGAAAAGGATTTGGAAAAGCAATAACATTTTCAATGTTGTTTTCAGATTTGTTTTCATTTGAGATACCCATTTGTTTGTTTGAATCTGTAAATTCAAGTTGTTGTGTTTGCGGCAACGTTGGTATAACCTTAGATGAAGAAGGCGTATAAGCACCAATCACCAAAGCGCTGATTAAACCAAACTCTGAATTTGAACTTCCGGGCAAAACAGTAAATGTTACATTTCCATATTTATCAGGTGTAATACCATAAATTGTTTGCGTTCCATTTATATTTAATGAGGCATTAAGTATGGCGGTATCTCGGTTAATAATATATACCGCACTTACATCTCCATACGTTTGTGAACTTGCGAAGAATGTAAAATCATATTTCATATTTAAGTTTAAACCTGTAATCTCAAAGCTTTCTGTTTGCCCAGGAAAGAATCCATAACTTTCACGCAAAACATTATCGGGATAAATGCCCGAATTTTTCTTTGTATCCATTCCCGCATAATACAAACCCACCAATTCTGTATTTAATTGCATACCGGTGCCTGTTATCATTCCTTTCTCATCAAAGAAATTATTCCATATAAATCCGTTTTGGGGAACAGCATTTAAATTATTCCACGGCAGCTTTGCATCGGTTGCTGAAGTAACATTTAAATACACATTATATGCATAAGTGCTCACTGTTATTGTGTTTGAAAAATCAGAATACGAATTACCAAACACTGCTCTTACAGCATAATTGTATGTTTTATTACTTGCAAGATTGGAATCTGTAAACGTTCTTACATTATGGGGAACAGTGCCGATTAAAGTATAATCCTGCGCACCATCACCAGCGCGCCATATTTCATATTTAGATTCAGAAGAAGATCTGTCTTGCCAGATAAGACTTATTGAATTTGTTGTAACATCTTTAAGGCGCAAATTAGCCGGGGCAATTTTCTTATATGATGTATCATAGCTCTGAATGATCAGCGATGTTAAAAATGAATAATCTGCGTTTGCCGCTTTTGAAACGATAATATTTACAATGCCTGAAGCATTTGGAGAAACACCGTTTATCTGCACCGTTTTATCTTTATTGTATGTGGCATTTAGCGTTAGCGTTGTTGTGCCGATAGTGAAATTTGTTGTTGCATTTAATCCGCCGTCATGGCTATTAAAGAAAACAAAATTGTATTTTCTCGATTTACTTAAACCGCTAAGTTGAATCGTATCGTTGTTACTGCTTCCATCGTAAATAGCTGTTTTCATTATTATGTTTGGATAAATGCCAACGCCTTCAACAGGCTGCATGCCTGATTCAATTATGCCTTCCATACTGTTTTTATACATTAAGGTGATGCCGGTTGTATCATTATTATCATCAATAAAATTCGTAGACGATTCACCAGCGTTAGGATATACGTTTACAAGATTCCATGGCGATGGCAGCGCATGCAATCCATTTGAAAAACTTAAATAAGTAGATGTAATATTCGGGTCTTTAATTAAAATAGTAAACGATGTTGAATCGCTTGCATTGGTCTTGTCTGTTGCTATAACAGTAACTGTAAATAAACCTAAATCATTTGCAGCAGGCGTTATAACAATCTTACCTGTTCCGTTTCCATTATCTGTAAGTGTTGCAAACGATGGCAAGCCAGATGTTGATAATATGATATGATCATCGCTATCGTCTGTTGCTTTAATTTGTATTGTTGCCGTTGCATTGTTGTTTACTGTAATATTATTTATTGATGTAAGCTTAGGTACTTTGTTAAGCGTTGTAATATTTACCTTGTTACTGTAGTTAGAGTTTCCATTATTATTGAACGCCTGAACCTTGTATATATACTCCGTGTTGCCGCTTATTGTTGTATCAAGAAATTGTGATGCTTCTGATTGTGTCTTTGCAATCACGGTAAAGTTTTTGTTCGAAGCTAGTGTTCTCCAGATCTTATATCCTGTTTCGTTATAAGCGGCATCAGTCCATGTAAGCTTAACACCACCGGAAATATTTTGTGCAGTAAGTGCTGTTGGAGTTGCCGGTTTTGTTCCATCATCATACAAAGAAGAAATTACTAGCGCATTAAGAAAGCCTGCCTGTGCATCCCAATTCTTTGACATTGAAAAAATAATATTTCCATCAGATGCTGGTTTTATATTTTTAAAAGTGATTGTATTCTCTTTGTTATTCTGCACCGCCAATGTATCACTCTTGTTACCTATTGTAAAAATGGTTGAACCATTGTTATCTGCGCCTGCAAAATTACTTCCTGCATAAAAAGTAAGATTGTATAGTTTAGAGGTATCAAGACCTGTAATGATTGAGCTAACCGTATCAGGACCTCCATAAATTCCAAAATAATAATAGTCTTTTAAAACTGCATCGGGATAAACACCAGAATTATTTCCTGTGCTTGGTCCCTGGTCACTCGTTGCAAACCACGAGCTATTTAATTTCAAACCAATGTTTGTTGTTTGTCCTGATGCATCAATAAGATTATTTGTAGTTAAACCTGTAATGCTGTTCCAGGGCGCTCCAATTGTATCCGCATATTGAAATCTTACATACACATTGGTATTAGGGTTTACATCTCTCACTGCTACATTAAATGTTCGTGTTGTAATTCCGCCCTTTCTATCACTAACTGTCACAGCAGTGTTGTATGTGCCTGCAGAAAGATAATCAGGATGTAACACAAGTGTTGCATGTCCGTTACTGTTATTAATTAAGTGAACACTCTTCGGCGCATGTGAGACAGACCAATTTAATACATCGCCGCTGTTTTGATCGTATGCAGTTAATGAAATTGTTACAGAATCATTTTCATTTAAATTATAGTCAGCAATTGAGTCTATAGTCGGTGCAAAGTTGTTATTAACAATTAATGTAAACACAGTGCTGTCTTTACTTCCATAAGAATCTTTCACGAAAATATTTAAATCTTCATGCGTACCGAGGTTTGTTTGTGTTGGATGAACAACTAATGATGCACTATCATTACCATAATCAATTATGCTTGCAAAAGAAGGCAGCTTCTTTGCTTTGAAAGTTAAAACATCGCCATCTGCATCTGTAGCTGTTAATGGAATTGTTGTTGTAAAATCGTGTGGAACTTTAATGGTGTTGAGCTTTGAAATTACGGGCGGATTATTTTCAGTAGTTGCAGATGCAATTGTTTTTGCGCTGAATGTTCCGCCGTTTCCCATCGCCTTTAATTTATAGTAATGAATAAGGTTTGAATTTAAATCTGTATCCGTATAAGAAACAGTGTGGGCAGCCAACGTTGCTAATAAAACATAACGCGAAGAATTGCCAATCGATCTTTGCAACTCGTAACCTTCTGCATTTGAAACATTGTTCCAGCTCAAATTAATTTTTGAAGAAGAAACAGCAATCGCTTTAAAATTTGAAGGAACATCAGGGCTTGCCGGCATATTAAATGTTGTGGCGCTATCAATCGAACTTAAACCGGAATTTCCATACAGGTTAATCGCCTGAACCTTGTAATAATATTTTTTTGATGGGTACAGTGCAGAATCAGTAAATGACGTTGTGTTAGCACCAACGGTTCCAACAATCTTATAATAACCGGATAACATGCCTGACCTGTATATTTCAAAACCTGTTTCATTGTTGCTGTTATCCTGCCAGGTTAATTTTATTTTATTGTACGCTTTACCTGCAGCGATTAATTTACCGGGTAACGCCGGTACTTCGCCTTTGTTAACAAAATTTCCATTAAAAAAAGAATCTGCAATAGGTCGTTGAACGGTGTCGCCAAACAATGCTTTACATGCCCACGAAACAGACATGATGCCTTTGCCTTTATTATTAAAGTATTCAATACATACAGGATAGATTCCTGCAGTAATTTTAATTGTTCCTGCTTTTGTCAACGCACCATTGTGAATGCTATCATTATCAACCAATGGTTTACCCGCAGGTGTATAGGCATTAAACCAAAGAGCACTGCCATCATCTGATGTTGTTTCAAATGTATATGTAGCTGTAACAGGAATATGAATATAACCCTGCCACATAAATGCATTTAAATAATTCTTTTTCACAACGTTTACATCAACGTTGGATGATACACCTGTTTTAGTTGGCGTTAATGTAGAAAAATCAGGCAGCAAATGCCATGGCACTGCGGCTTTATAATAGCTATATTTTAAACCACCCAACATTGGTTCAACAGAAACCTGGTTGCTTTTTGCCGAAATATTCCCGCTGCTGTCAATTGCCTTTACATAAATAGCATAAACATTATGTTGTACAAGAGAGGTTACTACAAATGAACTTTGTTTTGTAATGTTTGTAAGTTTATTATTTACATAAATATTGTAATGGTCAACAGCTACATTATCGTTTGATGCAGCCCATGCTATGGAAATTGTTGAAGGCGTTGTATATGTTACATGAAGATTTATAGGAATGCCTGGTGCAGTAGTATCTGAATAAGTAGCAATGCTTATAATTTTTGATAATGGTGCGGCTGCTGTTGAATCAATTGCACGAACGAAATAAAAATATTTTGTTTTAGGTGCAAGACCAGTATCAGTAAAACTTATAAATGAAGATTTAACCTGTTTAATAAATGAATATGTTACACTGTCTGTACTCCTGTAAACTTCAAACGCAAAAGGCAAATTTGATTGTTGTACAGAAGGACTCCATTGCAGTTGAATTTTAGTATCGGACAATGCGATTCCAGTAAGGCTTTTTACAGCGTTGGGTGCATCAGGTCCTTTGGCATCTATTACTTTAAACGCCGGTGAATATAATGCAGAACATGCATTTTGCGGAAGCGCTTTCACAATGTAATATCCTGGTTGCGTTGCTGAAAAAATTGCATTGTTACTATACACACTGTCTGAGCCAACTTTCTTCCATATAAAACTTTCGTAAGAAGTAGTTCCGGAAACTTTAAGATCAACAAAATTTTTTCCATCTGCTGAAGGCAATACTGCACTCATTAAGCTTGCTACTTCTATGTGCGGTGTTTTATATGTAGATTGAATGTAAATCTTTACAGGTGTTCTTGACCAGTCAGACCAAACTCCATTTCGTTTAACTCTTGCATCATACGTTCCGGTTTGTGTTACATGAATGGTGCGTGATGCAGCACCTGAAATTATACTTCCATTACGTCGCCATTGGTATGCATCAAAACCGGGTGCCAAACCAAGTGTAGTATTGATAGAGTCGCCCGGGCAAAATTTTGTTTTATTAAATAATGCCCATGGATTAGATGAATAAGCACGCAGCAAGTATGGAAAAAAGTCTGGTAAAAGCCACGTTGAATCCCACGTATCATGACCTTGTGTTGGAAACTCAGTGTATGTATAATCAGCACCAGCATTCAACATGGCATCTCTAACTTGTTCGGCTGTAGAAGGTGAAGGATCAGCATCCAATCCTCCCTGTATATTCCAAACCGGTGTAAACTTTAATTTATTTACTGAATCTTTATTTGCGTATGAAGAATATATTGCAGACATAGGTACACTTGCAGCTACATAATTTGGATAAGCAAACGTCATATCCCACACTGCTTGTCCGCCGGCGGATAAACCATTTATAGAAATTGCAAACGGATCGAGCTTATTATTTGCAATCATATAATTCAGTATTTCTGTTATATACTGAATAGGATAAGGTCCAAAAAAACCAGGGCTCTGCAATGCAAGTACGTATCCATCAAAACTTCCATTATCTACTGCAGCCTGAAAAATATCACCGCCATGATAAAGTTGATTTTCGTTGTCATAAATAGTACTGCCCGCTTCACCTAATCCATGAAAAAAAATAAGTATCGGGTATTTTTTTCCATCGTTCGCTGTTGGGTTATAGGTTTTTGGAAAATGTAATCTGAAAGGGTAGTTCTTATAGATATAACATTTGTATTCGGTAGTATTCCAGTTAAGACTTTTTGTTCGAACCCATTTCCCTATTTGCCCGTAAGGAGGTTGTGTTGGTGGCGTAGCAGCGTTGTAATCAATTACAGAATCATTTGGATCCATTACAGATTGACCAAATGAATTGATAAAAAGCAGGCAGGTTAAACAACTTACAACGTATAATTTCATCATAGATCTAATGCTCTTTATGCCCTGGTTCAAAACAAAAAAATTCAAAAGGACGGTTCTGCTTTGTAAATTCTTTAATTAAAAATGATTTTAATTAAGTAGCTAATTGATATAAAAGTTCTACGGATTAAAAACACTAAATATTCGCAGTTATCCCTGTCAAATATTATGCTATTCGCTTTCAGGCATAAGAAAAAGCTATCCCAGAATGAAAAAATTTTGCGCGCAGCAGGGTTACTAATGATTGTTTGTCTGGTGATAGATAATGAGGAATGTAATGGCATTGAAATTTTCAATGCAACACTTAAGAAAGTAAATTATTTCTGCAAGAGATTTTGCGGCGATGCTTATTATAATAAATAAATTATTTTTTCAAGCTGTTTATCAACTCATCA
This sequence comes from Parafilimonas sp., assembly GCA_035547495.1. Lineage (GTDB taxonomy): Bacteria > Bacteroidota > Bacteroidia > Chitinophagales > Chitinophagaceae > Parafilimonas. The sequence goes on from DASZUY010000373.1 coordinate 22,425, forward strand.
ATTAATGGCAATTGATAACCGATAATTTTTTCCTTTGCTGTTTCAGCATCGAACCATTCTGCTTTATCAACTTCAGGAATTTCAATCCGCTTTCCCGAGCGTGGCGGCCAATCAACCCAACATAAATTGCTTGTAATGTTTGTTGTATCAAAATCCTCTTCTGCTGCAAAAGCATAAACTGTCTTTTTGCTCTTTGATTTTACGGGTGAAAGTTCAATAAAGTTTTTTGCAGAGACTTTTTTTCCAAGCTCTTCTTCAAATTCTCTTTTTGCGGCAACCAGTGCATCTTCATCATCATCAAATTCTCCTTTGGGGATTGACCACACGCCAATATCTTTTTTTGCCCAGAATGGTCCGCCCGGATGTACAAGCATCAACTCTAAATTATTTTTAAAACGATACAAAAGAATTCCCGCACTTTTTTTGTACATATTATTCAGTTAACATTTTTATGTTTTGCAAGCTAATGCGTGAATATTACATTTGCGCAATTTACCTGTAATGAATCATACACTTTCACACAACGAATCTATTCCATCCAATAAGAAAAAAATAATTGTTTTAGGCAGCGGACCCAACAGGATCGGTCAGGGTATTGAGTTTGATTATTGCTGCGTACATGGTTTGCTCGCAATAAAAGAATGTGGTTACGAAGCCATCATGATCAATTGT
>DASZUY010000374.1:0-12305 GCA_035547495.1 Parafilimonas sp.
GCTTATACGTTCATTAATAAACTGCGGGCTCCAGCCTTCACGCTTCATCGTGCTGAACAAACTTTGCAAATTATTTATCTCGAAATACACATCGCCGCGATATCTTTTCAGCACATGCCCTTTTGGAAATGAATCAATCAGTTGTTTAAATAAATCGATGCGCTGCAAATCGCTCACCGGGTCAAGCGCAGTCTTTTCAAACAAGCCAAGATTATCCTGTATCACATCATTGCAAAAAGCATGAAATGTATAAATGTTCACCTTGTACGCATCGGCGCCAATAAAATCAAGAATGCGTTTGCGCATGGCAATAACGCCGGCATCGGTGTAGGTAAGGCAAAGAATATTTTGCGGCTGCGTATCTGTATCCAGCAATATTTTGCCGATGCGTGCAGAGAGTATCTGCGTTTTGCCCGTGCCCGGTCCTGCAATCACCATTACCGGACCTTCAATGGTATCTACCGCACGTTTCTGCTGCTCGTTTAACCTGTTATATTCCGTGTTGAATTTTTGTAATTGTTCTTGCTTCGAAGGCATCTTACAAAGATAAATATTCGCTGTTGGCTTTTAGCTTTCAGCCATTAGCGTTATGCACATTTAACGCGTTGTTGCGATACGGTTTTCGTCATTGCGAGGCACGAAGCAATCTGAATGTTACAATGTAAACCTTCTTACATAAAAACACAACCACGTCGTCGTCATTCCCGCGAAGGCGGGAATCTGCTTTACGCAGATTATCGAGACGAACAAAAATTAAAGTGTACGAGATAATCTCATTCTTATAAACTTACAACCTACAACTTAATACTTATAACTTTTTTTCTTTGGGGCTCTCATCGTTCATCTCATTAATCAACTGTAGTTCCGGCTTTACGCTGCTACTCCGCCACAAAGCCGATGCACAAATCTTCAGCGGGGTATTCGCTTCAATCCGGCAGCCAGTCAATTTAAGTACTTTGCTTGGCTGTACGATTTAAAAACAAAATTTGATTTCAAAATACTTCTTTTGACATTTGTAGAATACTTATGAGTTTAAATATTCTAAACCATTTTGATAAATCAAATCTTAACGGCATTACAGTTTTCAAGTTAAAAGAAGACGAAAGAAAAAATTTTCTAGAGAAATTACCGGGACCGTTTCGAAGTCTTTATTTATCTGACGAAATATTAAATGAAAGAATAAAACTTTTCGGTAGCAGTAGAATAAACGAAATATTAGAAAAAATCCCCGACCAAGCTAACATTCAATCAGGCGAGTTTGCTGAACTATTGCTTTATTTCTTTATACCAGAATGTTATATATCTGGCGACTGCTTAAATCCTCCGAAATGGAAATGGAAACAACATAAAAACAGAGCCCTTCAATTTACCGATGTGCTTATTTTACAAATTAAGACAAAAGATAACCCATCAGTTGAAGATTTTTTAATCGCTGTCGAATCAAAAGCTCAAGCTACAAAGCCAGGAAAAGATGTTATTCGTTTGCATGATGCTATACGCGGCAGTGAAGAAGATTATGTTAGCAGGCTTGCAGAGAGTCTCGTTTATTTAAAGGCTAGGTATAAAGATGAACTAAATGTTGATTCAGTTAAATACCTTGAAAGGTTTATGGAAACTCCACGTTTTCCATCATATATAAAATACTTTAAAGCCGTAGGAATTGTTGATGACGAATTTGCAGGTAATGAATTAAGTAAAGCAGATCCAACATCTAAAATAATTAAAGATTCTTTGGAAGTAATTTTAATTAGTATGAAAGACATGAAAGAGATTTATGAAAATGTATACAGTCAAATGCCGAACAAATGATATATAAAGAGCTAAATAATTGGATAGCACAATCAGAGTCTTGGCAAGCATTTATTGATTTCAATATACAATCACAATTCAGGGCTAGATATGAATTTCTTAATAGGTCAGATGACTTTTACATTGCATTAGTAAGTAAGTTATATGATTTATTGTCTGATGAAAATTTAAATGAGGAAGAAAGAAATAAAGATCTTGTTTCCATCGCTAAAGGATTAGAAATATATTCTTTAGAAATTAAAAGAGATAACTTCAGAGGAGTAAATTTTAAGAGAAATCTTTTATATATAGCAGCACTGAACTACTTGGCAGATTTTCCAGCAACAGCATTTTACCTTTTAAAACAAGTAAGCGAAAAAGATTTTTCTACTTCGATTGAACTTTTGCTGTTTCTCTTTTTGTCGCGACGTGGTAACAGAAAATAATTTAACATTAATAATTATGCATCTTTACTTAATTCATTTTTACGCAATGGAGATTTTTCTAAAATAGACGAATTGATTAAAATATTTGATGAATTAATCAAAAACCCGTCTGAAGTTGAAGAACATAATTTTATTCCTTTATTGTTAGCAAAATCAGTATTAATAAAATTTCGCTCTAATAATTTGTGGTCAGATTTGTTGCCCTTTGGAACTGAAGAAATTTGGAGAAATTTTGTTCGTTTTAATTTAAAGAAGTTTCCTTCGGTTTGGAGTTTTTTTCCATCGCAAAGAGAAGCAATAAATAAAGGGTTATTCAATTTTGAAAATTCATTTAGTCTACAAACTCCTACAAGTTCAGGGAAAACGACAATAGCTGAATTAATTATTTATAATGAATTTGTAAAAGATCCAACAACGAAAATTTTATATCTGGCGCCCTTTAGAGCATTAGCAACTGAATTGAGGTATAATTTACGATTAAATCTATCAAGGTTTGGTATAAAAATCAAAGCTATTTATGGTGGGAACTCTGTAAGCGATATTGAAAAAAATTCTTTTGAAACAGCATCGGTTTTAATATCAACTCCGGAAAAATTTTTAGCTGTTGAAAATATTTTATCTGAGATTCTTGATCAATATAAAGTTGTTATTTGTGATGAGGGACATTTAATCGATAATAAATCAAGAGGTGTTAATTACGAATTGTTACTATCAAGGTTAAAAAATAACAAAGGAATAAAACGGAAATTTTTGTTCCTTTCAGCAATTATACCAAATATTGAAATAATTCAAGACTGGTTGGGCGGACAAAAAGATCAAATTGCATATTCAGATTATCGCCCTACTCAATTGGAATTAGCTTTTATGAGTAGTGATGGGGTATACGATCATAACTTAACAGTGAATCCGTTTGATCAATTACCAAAACGATATATACTAAATAAGGTTTTATACAAAGATGATTTTCGTCGTTTAGATGGTTCATTTTTAAAACCCACTAGTTTTACTCGAAAAGCTATTGCTATATCATTAAAAGCATTAAACGCTGGTGTTGTTGCTCTATTTGTTCCTACGAAAGGTGGGACATCAGGAATTTTAGCATACTCAGCAAATGTTTTGAAGCAGTTAGATATTAATCTACCGCTTCCAAAAAATTTTTGCAATGAAGAAACAATAACGACTCTGAAAGAATATTTTTCAATTGTTTTTGGAAGAGATTATCTACTTACAAGATGTATCAACGAAGGTTTTGTTTATCACCACGGGGATTTACCTCAATTTATACGTGAACTTTTAGAATATTATATCAGGAATAATCAAATAAGATTTTTTTTATGTACAACAACTCTTGCTGAAGGAGTAAATCTTCCAATTAAAACCTTGGTAATATCTTCGGCAAGAAGATTTAATCCAGAAACAGAAACTCTTGAACCATTGACTGGTCGAGATCTGAAAAATTTAATCGGCAGAGCTGGTAGAGCAGGAAAAGAAACAAAAGGGATGATTATTGTTGCAAATCCTGGTGATTTCAACATTATTAATAATGTATTTACAAATCAAAGTATTGAAAATGTTCAAGGTTATTTATTTCATGTTGTTCAAGCAATACAAAAGTTTATTAAAAAAGAAAGTTTACAATTGTCTAATGATCTTTTAGAATCTTTGGATGAATCTGAAATAATTGACAACTCAATAATTCAATTGTTAGCTGAGGATATTGATGTTCAAACTTTGGACGAAAATATCTCTACATTAGTCAATCAAACTCTGACATACTTTCAAGCAAACGATGAAACAAAAAATCTTTTGCGAGCCATTTTCAATTTGCGAAGCCAGAGGCTTCGACAATATGTTGAAAACAAAAAAATTGCTCAATTAAAATATACAGGAGTTTCAATTAAAAATTTTGAACTATTTGAAAATATTGTTGATTTTAATCAAGAATATTTAGGAACTATTACAAGTCCGATTGACGACAATTGGTTGAAATATATAATTGATATCATTTATCAAATACCAACTCTCAAAATCTTACATGACGATAAAGATGTAAACTATATATCTAAAGAGAAACTAACCTCATTTATCAAGGCTTGGTGTACGGGCGCATGGTATAATGATATATCGAAAATATTAGAAGTATCTGTTGATAGTACTTTATCTTTTTTTAATGATTTTATAAGTCTCCAATTTCAAGTAACAGTGGCGGGGGTTATCAGGTATATTGAATTAAAACGATTAGAATTAGAACTTCCAACTTCTAAATTTGTAAGTGGCTGGGCTAATTTTCTACTTCAAGGGTTTTCTAACAAAATTCAACTTGACTTATTCGAAATTTCTGCAACAGATAGAATTGGTGTTTTTATAATTGCTCAATGGATAAACGATAGCAATTTTGAATACGATTCAATAAATGATTTACGAAATTTAATTAGTCAAAACAGAAATACAATTACAGATTTATTAATTCAAGGTTCACGAATTTCACAGCAAAAGTTTTATGAATTTCTACAGCGGTATGATACTGTATAAGCAGCAATTACATTCTTCCAGCTGCTGAAAAATCATCACTACAAAAGCTACATCAAGACGAATTGAGAAATGTCATGAATATCATTCCTTCAGCTTCTTTGTAAACTTTAATTAGCTTTGATTCAATGGAAAAAGAAAAAGTAAATATTGATTTTATCCTGATGCGGAAAGCGTTAAAACAAACTGTTCGCGAAAAAGCAATTAAAGCAAACAGTACTATTGTTTATCTGCAGGATGGTGAATTGATAGAAGAAGACCCAAAAACAAAAACAAAAAGAATACTCAAAAAAGAGTACAGGCTTTAATGCCCAGATTATATATTCTTGCCGGACCACCAAGGCATTGTGTTAAACCGTAAGACCTTGCGCTATTTTGCACGTTGCAAGCCAATATCGGTTGGCAAACCATCAAGGCTTATTAAATTCTTTTCATCAATGTATTTACGTAAACCTTCTTCGCCTTTTGTTGCTGCCCAGTCAAAATGAATACTGCGTTCCCCAACATAATCATACATCGGCACACCAAACCCGCAGGATGTTTGTATAAGATCAACATCAATAACAATTAATTGTCTTGTGCTGGCATAAATAGTAAACTGCGGAGCCAGTTCATTCCATTCATCAGTATCTTTTAAAACAGCATGACCTTTACCATATAAACGCAGAATGTTTGGCTTATCGTCAAACGAACAAAACATAATCGTAATGCGCCCGTTTTCATGTGTATGTGCTGAAGTTTCGTTGCCGCTGCTTATTAAATCCATGTAAGCAACTTTGTTGGGTGAAAGCACTTTAAAACTATCTAAACCTTTAGGCGAAAGATTGACCCTTCCATCTGCAGCAAGCGGTGCCGTAGCAACAAAATACATATGCTGCTCTGCAATAAAAGCCTGGTGTGCCTGGCTTATTTCGTTTGAAAACTTACCCATAGATTTTGGTTATATGATTACAAAGTTAAACAGCTATGCATAACTGTAAAGTTGGTTCACACCCCATCGCCTTGGTTCGTGTCGACACGAACCAAACCTGTTGAACAAAAGTAAATAGTTCAAAGGCTGCCGGATGGAAGCGGTAGCCCGCAGCACAGCGAGGACTACAAGCGTACAGCCGGAACTACCGCTGAATAAAGTATCAACTGCTCACAGCCCCAATTAACATCTCATGGCACACTAATTGTCTTACTATACACGAATTATTTTTTAATCTAAAAAAATAAATTATGTCAAACACAAATGAAAGCCTTGGCAATAAAATAAAAGATACCATTGATGATGCAGGTACTGCAATAAAAAACGGTGTTAAAGATGTAAAAACAAATGCAGAGAATGATGCAAGACGCGCAGACAACGAAGCATACAAAGCCTCTAACGATGCAAAGGGCGAAGCCGGAAATGTTTTTGATAAGATAGGTGGTAAAATTAAAAATGCAGTAAGCGATGCAAAAACATCTTCAAAAAATGCGGCGAATACTGCACAAAATGAAGAAGAAAAGGCTGCCAATAATTTAAACAACGAAGCGCGTAAAGCAGCGCGTGACGAAAGAGACCAGGAAAACAGAAATGATATTTAAATCTAAACCTTGAATACACTAAGCCGGGGCATTGTTCCCGGCTTTTTTATGTTGGCGTATACAGCTTTACACCTAACATTCACTATTTGAAAAATGTTATGGCAAATATATTTATTACAATCAACCAGGATTAATTACCATAATTGTAGTGTCTTATATAGTTTGGGTTAGAAGTATACCATTCTTGCTGCAGTTTGCCGGCACTATTTAATGTGTATTGCAGAGTATCCCAATCATTATGAACATAGTAGTCACTACGGATTTGAGTAAAAGTGTTTTGCGAAAACAACTTTGCATACATTTCAAAGTTGTATTGCGCCCAACTTGTTTGATAATTATAGGTTCCAAAAGGCTCTTTATAAACGTACCACAGCGGGTCTAAAGTTTTAAAAACATTAGGCTGGGATTTATCATAAGTATATTGAGTGAGCGTTTGCGGTTTTACACCATTAAAGAAATATGGATAGGTAATTGTTATGGTTGATACATCAGCTCCGTCATATTGAACGACGGCGCTGGTAAAATTTATGCCGTCATTGGTATCATGTACCGAGTCTAACAAATTGGTTTGTGGATTGTAAAAAAAATCAACAATATCTATTGCGCCGTTGTCTCTGAAATGAATAATAATTTTTTTAGGTGATTTATCTTCATTAAGAAAGTATTCAGTGTAATCGTAATTAGGATTTTCTTCTTCCATACTCGTTGCTTTTATGTAATTCGCGCTGTCATAAGATAGATGTGCATAAGGAACATAAAATGAATCATCACTACGGAGGAATCCACCATCATGCCTGGCCAACACATCAGTAACTATTCCATCGGTATAAACAAAAGAAAAATCCGCGCTATCGCCTGTGATGGAGGTAAGAGTTAAAGAATCCTGCGACACATCAGAAATCTTAGATGAGCTTTTTGTGCATGACATGAAAGCGGTAACGATTGTTACAATGAAAAGAGTTTTTTGCATAGTCAGGGTGTCTTGATTTATTAATGCAATCAATTTAGACAAAGAAAAGTTTCGTAATTGGAAACTTGCTTGTTTTAACTACTTCTTTAATATGCATTAACACTGTTATAAGTTTTGGTTGAATCGTGATCTTTTATAAACTTTAATAGCGTGCGTACCGCACAAAATAAAAAGAAAAAGCTGCTAACAATTTAAACAACGAAGCTCGTAAAGCAGACCGTGATATAAGAGACCAGGAATATAGAAACGACATTTAAATCTAAACCTTGAACACACTAAGCCGGACATTGTTCCCGGTTTTTTTGTTTGTATAATTAACTAACTGAGCAAAATTCTTCAACTATGTGCTGTGATTAAAAAGATAACGCAGCATGCCAAAGTTCTGTAACTTGTATTCATTAAACTGCTTATATGAAATCTTCTTCTAAATATGCGCCAGGCATATTCCTCTTGTCTTTTTCTACTTTGTTATTCGAACTTTCACTCACACGTGTTTTCTCAGTTACATTATGGTATCACTTCGGATTTCTGATTATCTCAACCGCATTGCTGGGTTTTGGCGTTTCAGGTGTTGTGTTATCATTATGGAAAAAGTTGCGCGAACAATATGATCTCGATAAAACATTAGGATGGCTTTCCATTTGTTTATCGATTGCAGTAGTTGTCTGCTTTTGGCTCATGCAGCATATTCCTTTCGACCCATTTAGTTTATATGCTGATAAAATGCAGTTGCTCTACATGCCTGTAACATATATTTTAGTTTCTGTTCCGTTCTTTTTTGCCGGGCTTGCGTTGTCTCTTTTGTTTACACGATTGCCGAAAGATATCAACCGTTTATATGCATTCGATTTAGCCGGTGCAGCGCTTGGTTGTTTAGCCATTATTTTCACCATGCAGTATTTTGGAGGCGGCGGCTCAGTATTACTGGCGTCGTCTTTTGCATCACTTGCAGCATTGGTGTTTTTTGGAAAGCTGTATAAAACGCTTTCTGTTGTAGCAGTGTTTTTATTGGTTGTGTCGTTGGTATTTGTTTTTAAAGCTGATGCATTGATTCCACTTCACATCACCGATAACAAAGCAAAAGGCTTGCGTACGGAAACACCATTCTTAAGTAAATGGAATATTTTTTCGAAGATCGATGTGTATAATGACAGCAGCACTGTAATTCCAGGTAAGCAATCGCCATTTTTTGTGATTGACCAGGGCACCGCAGTTACAGGACTGGATTTTGATATGCTTCCAAATACGCACACTGTATTGCAACAATATAACGGAGATTCTTTGTATGGATCGTGTCTTGCCTATCTCGATAAACAAAATCCGTCTGTTTTAATTATCGGCAGCGGCAGCGGCACACAGGTGTTAGATGCTTTGCATCACAATGCAAAAGAAATTACTGCAGTTGAAATTAACCCGATCATCAATAGTGTTGTGGTGACTAATCCATTATGGTCTGATTTGTTTAAACAACCGAACGTAAAACTTGTTACCGATGAAGGACGCAACTATGTGCGCTCATCAAAAGAAAAGTATGATGCCATTGTATCTGTTCATACCATCAGTAATTCTGCGATCGCCTCAGGTGCATTAAGCTTATCTGAAAATTATGTTTTGACCAAAGAAGCATTTGAAGATTATTTCAATCATTTAACTCCAGGTGGAACGATCTATTTTACAAGACCTGAATTTCAGTTGCCAAGATTGTTTGCGACAGGGCGTGAAGTATTGGAAGCGCATGGCATACAAGATGTGCCGGATCATTTCTTTGCATACACTTATCCTGCGCCGCCAAGGCTTGGCGACCGCAAATCTTTTTTTGCTGTTTTTTTAATGAGTAAAACCGCATTTACATCACAGCAAACAGAACAGCTTATACAATTTGCGAATGAACAAGCCGGCGGCGACAAACCGAAATTCTTATACATCCCCGCAAGAGAAAACAATAGCATCTATGATTCTATTTTGCATACACAAGATCTCGCAACCTTATATAAAAATTACCCTTTCGAAATTGCGCCTGCAACAGACAATGAACCTTTCTTCAATCATCATACAAGATGGTCATCACTAAACTGGCAATCATTTAAAGATATTTTTTCACAGGAGAAATTAGGCAGGATGGCATTGGAAGATCGCCCGGTTGCAGAAGTAACATTGATTGTATTATTGATACAAGTACTGATTGTTTCAGCCATTTTTATATTGCTGCCTTTATTTAAATTTTCATCAACAGGTTTACGCACGAAAAATATATTTCCTTACTTATTTTATTTCAGCGGGCTGGGTTGTGGTTTTATAATGATTGAAATTGTATTGATACAATTGTTCAGCTTGTTGCTGGGAGAACCTGTGTACACATTTGCGATTGTGTTAGCTGCGTTGTTATTGTTTACAGGAATCGGAGCTTATATTTCCGGCAAGCTTAACAGTAACTCCCAAAAAACTTTGCGCAATGCAATTTTAATTTTATCCGTGTTATTGTTAATTGCCAGTTTGTTTTTGCCATCATTGTTAAGAGCGGCTATAGCGCTGCCAATGACAGGCAGAATAATTTTATCGATTGTTTTGATTATGCCGATCGGAATTTTATTAGGCATGCCATTTCCATCAGGTATAAAATTGATTAGTGAAAAAGCACCGTCACTTATTCCGTGGGCATGGGGAGTAAATGGCTTTTTTACGGTAATAGGTTCGGTAATGGCTTTGATATTAAGCATGATGCTCGGTTTTCAGGCAGTATTATGGATTGCGATTGCAATCTATTTGTTAAGCATGTTTTGTATTATGGCGTATACGAATAAAACAAAGAACGGCTAGGTATAAAAGGAATATAAGGTAAAACCGGTATACAAATTATTTGTACCCGGTCTTTGTTGATTATAATCAAGTTCAGCACTTACTCCTTAATAAACTTTACATAAGCCCGGTTAATACCATCTGTGACTTTTAAAGAATAAACGCCAATCATAAGTTTGCTCACATCTATTACAATTGTGCAAAGGTGTATAATGAAGGCTCAGAACTTATTTCGGCAGTGCAGGCAAAAGGCGGTTTTATATTTTCCGTCTGGAGGATCTTCAAAATCTCTTCACCAAACAATGATGGAACGAGAATTGCTTCCACAAAACAACGTGTGTCTGGATATGTGATGTTGTGCGTTGAATATGCACGATTTAAATACATTGCAAAGCACCACTGTTGCATTACAAGCTTGTCATATTAATAGTTTATTGCTTAGCGTTGGCATTTGTATGCCTTCGCATTTTATACGATACGCACAGCAGCACAAAAACCATTGCTTACATTTTCTTATGCATTTTTTTCCCCGTATTCGGCATCCTGTTTTACCTGGCATTTGGTGTTAATTACTGGAAAAATAAATTGTATTCGCATAAGATGAACGAGAATAAAAAAATGCTCGATCATCTTAAGAAAAAAATTCCTGATTATACTGCCTGCACTGTTAATCCTGAACAAGTGCTTGAAGAAAATAAAGAGCTGGCATCAATGTTATTAAAAGATCTGCGCAGCCCACTTACGCGTAACAATTCTATACAACTGCTGGTGAACGGCGAAGAAAAATTTCCGGAATTATTAAAGAGTTTAAAGAAAGCCAAACATCATATTCACATAGAATATTACATTTTTGAAGAAGATGAAATTGGCACCACTATCATCAACACATTAATAGAAAAGGCAAAAGAAGGTGTGCAGGTGAGATTTGTGTATGATGATTTTGGAAGCCCGTCTATTAAAAAAAGAGTAGAAAGAAAAATGCAGGCGGCAGGCATTGAAGTTTACCCGTTTTCAAAAGTGATATTTTATTTGCTGGCGAACCGCATCAATTACCGCAATCATAGAAAAATAGTAGTGATTGATGGCAGCGTGGGCTTTGTTGGTGGCATTAATGTAAGTGATAAATATATCAACAACGGCAAGAATAAATTATACTGGCGCGATACGCATGTGCGTATTGAAGGTCCCAGCGTATATTATCTTCAATACATTTTTATTACTGACTGGAATTTTTGTTGCCCGAAAAAACTAAAACCGGAACCCGAATTTTTTTCTCCTTGTGATGAAGTAAAAGATGGTGCGCTGGTACAAATTGCAGGTTCAGGACCAGACAGCGAAGAACCTTCCATCATGTTTTCAATTTTGCAGGCAATTAATCTTGCGCAAAAAGAAATTTTAATTACCACACCGTATTTTATTCCCGGCGATAGTGTTGAAAATGCTTTGAGAATTGCGGCACTTAGCGGTGTGCATGTGCAATTGCTTGTGCCGGGCAAGTGTGATTCAAAAATTGTTAATGCTGCTTCAAAAGCGCATTATGAAGATCTGCTGAATGCCGGCGTAGAAATCTATGTGTATGAAAAAGGTTTTGTACACGCGAAAACATTGGTGACTGATGGGAAGTTATCGATGGTTGGAACAGCGAATATGGATCATCGCAGTTTTGAATTAAATTTTGAAGTGAATGCAATTATTTATGATGAGCCTTTTGCAAAAAAATTGCGAAGGCTATTTATGAATGATTTAAAACACGCAAAAAAATTGAATGCCAAACAATGGTATAAGCGATCGCTGTTAACGCAGTTGCCGGAAAAAGTAGCACGATTGTTATCTCCTTCTTTATAAAACTCTTTAACTTATTTTCCTTTTATACGATTAAACATTGAAGTGATAGTCGATACATTCCATTTGGCAAACCTGCCGCGTTGCACAACAAGTGTATTATCAATATCAGGATGTAAATAATAATGAAACGCAAAGTCTTCATTTGGATCTTGCCATCCAATAATTTGCCCGAAACGAAGATCATTAAACATCAAAGTATCTTGCTTTTTTTCCACTGTATAAAATCCCTGCGAAAAACGAATAAGTTGCTGCACATCTTTCCTGTTCTTCATCGAATCAAGCAGGTTCACATTACGTGGAAATTTTTTTAATGATAAAGGTTTTGTTCCGTCAAACACAGAACGGTAACCAACATAATA
>DASZUY010000375.1:0-4434 GCA_035547495.1 Parafilimonas sp.
AGCCAGGCCATAAAAAACCCGCATAGTAAAGTAACAAAAGCTGCCAGCTTATTGAATGCAAAAAACCGTTTGTGCATGAGTGGTACACCGCTGCAGAACAATACATTTGATATGTATGCGCAAATGAATTTTTTAAATCCTGGCATGTTAGGCAGCATGGAATTTTTCCGCCAGGAATTTGCAATACCTATTGATAAGTTTGGCGAGAAAGACCAGAAAGAACACCTGCGAAAACTATTATATCCATTCATTTTAAGAAGAACAAAAGAGCAGGTGGCAAAAGATTTACCTGAAAAAAGTGAAATGATTTTGTTCTGTGAAATGAATGATGAACAGCGTAAAATTTATGATGCTTACCGCAATGATTATCGCGATAAAATTTTAGGTACGGTTGAAGATAAAGGTGTTGGAAAATCTCAACTTACCATTTTGCAGGGATTGATGAAGTTGCGCCAGATTTGTGATAGCCCGGCAATCGTTAATGATGAAGAAAAATATCCAAACGTTTCTGTAAAGCTGGAAGAAATAGGAAGAGAAATTTCTGAAAATATCGGTAATCACAAAGCGCTTGTATTTTCTCAATTTTTAGGAATGCTTGCATTAATCAGAGAGAAAATGAAAGAGCTTGAAATCGATTATGAATATTTTGATGGAAGTACGTCTGCACCAGACCGCGAAAAAGCAATTCAGCGTTTTCAGAACGATGAAAATTGCAGAGTGTTTTTGATTTCACTAAAAGCAGGTGGCGTGGGTTTAAACTTAACAGCCGCCGATTATGTTTATATTGTTGACCCGTGGTGGAATCCTGCAGTGGAGCAGCAGGCAATTGACAGAACGCACCGTATTGGTCAAACGAAAAACATATTTGCTTATCGCATGATTTGTAAAGACACGGTGGAAGATAAAATTCTCAAACTGCAGGAACGTAAACGTGCACTTGCTGCGGAATTAATTACAGACGATACAACATTTGTAAAGAGTTTGACAAAAGAAGATGTTGAATATTTGTTTAGCTAATTAGTATCTAAATCTTTTTATGCCGAAACTATTCACCGGAGTTAGAGATAACTCTATTTCACAAACTTCTTAATAAAATTACTTCTGCCTAAAGAAAACCCCAGGTTGATAAAGAAAGGAATGCGCGATAAATATTTTAATGCGAAGCCATTTCGCTTTAATTCTGCGCCAATAATTTTATATAATTTCTTATCATAAGCTTTAATGAATTCTGCACCGAAATTTTTTGCCGCAAAACATTTTATTACTTGTTCTGCCGCTAACTTTCCGCTTAATACTGCATTGCCGATTCCTGATCCGCTTGCAGGATCTATTAATGATGCAGCGTCGCCAGTTAATATAAAATTATCGCCCGACATCTTCACCCACTTTGAACCGAGCGGCAAACCGCAGCCCATTAAACCGCCATCTTGTTCTGCAGTATCAAACTTATTTTTTAAAGTTTCAGAGCGTTCAATAAAATCGTAAAAAGATTTTTTAATGTTGATCTTTTTTTGCGCAACATCTTCACTCAACATTCCAAAACCAACATTTGACATATTATCTTTTAAAGGAAATATCCAGAAATAACCCGGCAAATATTTTTTATCAAAATAAATTTCCGTTCGCGATTCGCTTACATCACTAATATTTTTATAGTATGCTCTCACAGAGGCAACATGATGGTTCCTGTCGATCTGGTAACCTGCTAATTTTTTTGCAGTAATGCCGTTAATACCATCAGCACCGATAACCATTGTTGTTTTAAAAACTTCCTTGCTATTTCTTGCCTGCAGCAGAAATCCGTTTTCGTTTTTTACTATCTCTTTTATTTCAATTCCTTCAAAAACTTTTGTGTTCGTTTTGTTTTTTACGATTGAAAAGAGAAGATTATCAAAATCCATTCGGGCGGAAGTATACGCTTCCTGCACCCAATCGAACTCTACTTTTTTCTTATTGTAAAAACAAGCAGTTGATGTAGTAAGTAATTTTTTGCTGAATGATTTTAGCTCTTCAGAAAACGGCGGATAAATTTCTCTTAAAACAGTTACTGCTCTGCCAGGAATTGCATCACCGCAAACCTTATCTCTTGGAAAAAAATACTTGTCAATAATTGCAATTCTTAATCCCGAATTTCTTAAAGCCATTGCAGTAGCACAGCCGGCAGGACCCGCACCGATAATCACTACATCAAAAATATTTTCGTCAGAACTATTTGCCATTAAAATAAGCTGTTAAACGCTGCAACACGTATTTATTTATTGAATTAATTTGTTCAATAATTTTGACGGCAAGATAAACCAAAGCATAGTTCTTATGTGGTATATCTTTCATTGAAAAAAATTAAAACGACTTTAATTTTGATATGGTTATGAACTACGACAACCTTCGTCAAATCTTTGTTAAATGGATTTTTATTATGAGCTGACTAAAAAGCAGCTTCGTTACTTTGTTAGGAGAAAGGCACATTTATTGAGCCGAATTTACTGAATCACGATAAACAAGAACAGAAAATGAAATTAAAAAATGTAATTCTAATTGTTGCCATTAGCGTTGCTACTTCTTTGTTGAGCATTTGGGCCTATGGCACGTGGTTGCGGAATCAATCAACCACATTACAAACCGAGGGAAAAATTCCTGTTAACTATGCCGGCTTCTTTAATAATAAAGATGGCGCGTCGGGAATTCCTGATTTTACTGCTGCTGCAACTTCTGCCACTCCAACGGTGGTACATATAAAAACAAAAATTAAAGGTGGAACTGTATCGTCAAGAAACAGTAGCCCGTTTGGTGATCTTTTTGGTGATGACGATCCGTTCTACAAATTCTTTGGTGGTCCAAGATCTATGATGATGCCCGATCAACAGGCAAGCGGTAGCGGCGTTATCATTAGCCAGGATGGCTACATCGTTACAAACAATCACGTAATTGATGGAGCAAGTGAAATTAATGTTACACTTTCAAATCGTAAAACTTATAAAGCAACAGTTGTTGGCGCCGATCCAAACACTGATCTTGCCGTAATAAAAATCAATGATACAAATTTACCCTATATGCTTTACGGAAACAGTGATGATGTAAAACTTGGGCAATGGGTAATGGCAGTTGGTTATCCGCTTACACTGGATGTAACTGTTACCGCAGGTATCATCAGCGCAAAATCAAGAAGCATAGGAATCAATACAAGACAAAGTGCAATTGAATCTTATCTTCAAACTGATGCTGCTGTTAACCCTGGTAACAGCGGTGGCGCGCTTATTAATACAGATGGCCAGCTTATAGGTATCAATTCTGCGATTGCTTCACCAACAGGTTCTTATGCTGGTTACTCTTATGCAATTCCGGTGAACATTGTTAAGAAAGCGGTGAACGATCTTATAAAATTTGGCGCAGTTCAAAGAGCTTATATCGGCATAACTTATGCACCTGACGATTTAACGGATGAACAAAAGAAAGCGAATGGTATTAAAGATGGACCGGGCATATTTGTTACAGGTGTTGCAACAGACGGCGCCGCAAAAGCCGCAGGTTTACAAAAAGGCGATTTTGTAACAAAGATTAATGATGTTGATGTTACAACTGGCCCCGAATTACAGGAACAGGTTGCAAGATATAAACCAGGCGACAAGATTAATGTTACTTATGTAAGAGATGGAAAAGAATACACCACTTCACTTACATTAAAAAATAAGTCTGGCAATTTTGATGTAGTAAAAAATGTAACTGCGTTTGATGACCTTGGTGCTGATTTGGCAACCATCGATAAAGCAACAGCTCAAAAAAATGATATAAGCGGCGGTGTTCAGGTTAAAAAAATTGGTAATGGGTTATTAAAAGGAACACGCATTCAGGAAGGCTTTATTATTACAAGTGTTGATGGGCAGGATGTAAATAATGTTGATGATCTTAAGAGCATTCTTAATAATTCTAACGGCACTGTAAGACTAGAAGGTGTTTATCCTGGTTACGATGGAACTTATGGTTATCCATTAAGCTTGGATAAAGATTCAAATAATAACAGCGATGATAATGGAAGCAATCCATAATTCATAAATTCTTTTTTAAAAAACCGCCTTTAACTGGCGGTTTTTTTATTTCCATTTTTTAAACTTATTGCAAACTATTTACATGTGGGTTAAATGGCTTATTTTTCAATTTTAATTTTGATTGAATAATAGAATTAAATGAGAAGAGTAGTTGTTACAGGATTAGGAGCAGTTACACCACTAGGCAACTCTGTGCAGGAGTTTTGGGCGAATATTGTAGCGGGTAAAAGTGGCGCGGCAACGATAACAAAATTTAATGCTGAAAAATTTAAAACGAGGTTTGCCTGCGAAGTAAAAAACTTCACTGGCGAAA
This sequence comes from Parafilimonas sp., assembly GCA_035547495.1. GTDB lineage: Bacteria > Bacteroidota > Bacteroidia > Chitinophagales > Chitinophagaceae > Parafilimonas. Next base: position 4,357 of record DASZUY010000375.1, read on the forward strand.
AATATTTTGAGAAAAAAGAATTGCGTAAGTACGATTTGTTTTCTCAGTATGCAGTTGCTGCCGTTGATGAAGCGATAA
>DASZUY010000376.1:0-2118 GCA_035547495.1 Parafilimonas sp.
TAAATATGTTGCTAACAGTATTGGTTTTTCCTGCGCGGTAATAAATAATTTTATTTTGAATCTTTACTGGACGTTCAATGTTTCCGGCAACACAACCAATTTTTTTATACGTTTTGTATTGATCTCAATTATCGGTCTTGGTTTGAATAATTTCTTTGTATGGTTGTTTAATGAAAGAGTTGGTACTAACTTTTATGTTGCCAAAGCGCTTGCGGTAGTTTGTGTTTTTGCGTGGAATTTCTGCGCGAACAACTATTTCAACTTTCATTAATTGTAAGATGTTAGAAGCAGGAAATTGAACTTTTAACTTATTACTTACAACTTATAACTTATTTCACATTCGCCACCACCTTTGCTCCTGCTTTTTTAGCTGATTGCATTACACGAAAAACTTCGCCATAGTAAGAAGATGTATCCGCATTAATTACTACAGAAGGTGTATCAACCATGTTGCGGTTTTTATCAACTTCAAACTTTATTAAGCTGTCAAGATTATTCGGATCGATTTGGTGCTGCCCGATATAAATATTTTGATCTTTATCAATTGAAACAACAATATGCTGTTTTGTTTTTGTGTCTTTTGTTCCCTTGGGGTTATTTACCTTAACAACATTTGGATTTGCCAGCGTTGAGATGATCAAAAAGAAAAAAAGCAGGATGAAGAGAATATCGTTCAACGTGCCTGCAAACACTTCACCATGAGATCTGTATCGTCTTCTTATATTCAACTATCAATTTTTAATTGTTCGTTATTAATTATCTTGTTGGCTCCTGTAAGATGTCTATAAATTCTGCACTCGCAATTTCCATCCTGTTCGCCGTTTTATCAACCTGCGTATTTAAAAAATTATAAGCAACGTACGCAAGTAAACCAATAATTAAACCTGTTGCGGAAGTGATCATCTTCGTGTAAATACCGCCGGCAATTTCACCAAGTTCAAGTTCGCCTTTTGCCGCGATTGCAGAGAACAATTGCAGCATACCTACAATCGTTCCCAAAAAACCAAACATGGGTGCAATACCTGCAATAAGCGAAAGAATATTCATGTTACGCTCCATTTTATACATTTCAAGCCTGCCAACATTTTCCATGCTTTTTTCAATTGCATCAATTGGTTTTCCTATACGCTGAATGCCTTTATCAATAATTCTTGCAACGGGATTATCTGTATTGCGTGCAAGATTACGCGCAGCCGTTACATTTCCGGTAATAATATTATCGCGAATAATGTGCATGAAATTCGCATCAATACGCGCAGCTTTGCGAATGGCAATCAGTCGTTCAAAAAAAACAAATATGGCAGCAGCAAGCAGAACGTACAACGGGTACATGATCCATCCGCCCTTATTTAAAAGGCTCCAGAGGTTCATAGTTTGTGGTTGCTGCGAAACGGCGTTTACAATATGTGAAGTATCAATTTGTAAGAAAAAAAACATTCTTGATTTTTTTGATGGATGCAAAATACGTTCAACAACACAACAACGGAGGCGGTGTTGATAAATTACGTTGAGATGTTATTTTAAGAAACATTTTGCAGGTTTATGGTCAGATGCTTTTAAAGCGTCAGACCAATAAAAAGTTTATTTTGCCTTTATGTTTGCATGCAGACAAATTTCGCTTACGCAGTTTCGCAATTACAGTTTTCATCAATTCAACTTTACACAAAATATTATTGGTATTTCGGGTAAGAACGGAAGTGGTAAAACAAATTTGCTGGACGCAATTTATTATTTGTGTTTTACCAAAAGCAGTTTTAACCGGCCAGACAATCAAAGCGTGAAAGATGGTTTTGCCGGTTTTCGAATAGAAGGGAATTTTATAAAGGATGATGAAGAAAGAAAACTGGTTTGTATTCTGCGTGAAAATAATCGCAAAGAATTTTTAGTTGATGATGAAAGCTATTCACGTTTTTCAGAACACATTGGCAAATTTCCGTGTGTGATGATTGCGCCTGATGATGTTTCACTCATTACAGAAGGCAGCGAAGAACGCAGAAAATTTATTGACAGTTTGCTATCTCAACTGCAGCACGATTATCTCGAACAATTAATTTCATACAATAAAATTTTACAGCAACGCAACAGTTTTTTAAAGTTTGCTGCTGAAAGAAACACTTA
>DASZUY010000377.1:0-3669 GCA_035547495.1 Parafilimonas sp.
GCCGTTTGTTGATACAAGTCGCATTGCTGTTTGGGGCTGGAGTGGTGGAGGCTCTGCAACATTGAATTGCATTCTTCAATACCCTGATATTTATAAAACAGGAATTTCGATTGCTGCAGTAGATAATGAATTAACATATGATGACATTTACCAGGAACGTTACATGGGTTTGCCGCAGGAAAATCGCGAAGATTTTGTTGCAGGTTCACCGATCACTTATGCAAAAAATTTAAAAGGACATTTGCTGATTATTCATGGAACGGGTGATGACAACGTACATTATGCAAATGCTGAAATGATGATCAATCAACTGATAAAATACAACAAGATTTTTCAGTTTATGCCGTATCCAAACCGCACACACAGTATATCTGAAGGTGAAGGAACGTTTACACACTTAAAGCATTTGTACACTTCTTACTTACAGGAATATTGTCCGCCGGGTGGCCGATAGTGCCAGGCTTATATCCGAAATTTCTTTTTTAAATTTTTTATATGAGCTTGAAATTTTTCAAGCTCATTTTGTTTTTGATTGATGAAGCTGTTATCATCAAAGCTTCCGAGAACATTAATCATTTCCGTTTCAGAATCATAAACCATTTTTCTAAACGGATTGATATAATCTTTTTTTCTCGATTGCTTTATTCTTTCTGTTATACTTGATTGAATACCCACAGCTTCATCTAACCATTCATCGATTTTTTCTTTTGATATTTCTTGTGGCTGAACATTTTTTATTTCAAACAATGAAGCAAGTGCATGTTTTATTTTTTGCTGCTGATATTTTTCTCCTTCAGATTTATAATAATTATGCAGCTCATCCCAGGTATTTATTTTGTTTTGCCTGATATTATTTTTCATCAACTCAACATCTTCTTCTGTCATTAATTGTCCGCCAATGTTCAGCCAGCTTGTTCTGTAACTATCAGACATCTTAGAGATGTCAGACAGTTTGGTTTCTTCAAGCAACGCAATCAAATGTTTCAGTCCATAAAATGAAATCATTTCAATATAAGCATCATAAGCGCGCTGCACTTTATTAATGATCGTTTTACGTTTTGCATTTTCAAAACCGTCCGCAACAATTTCAAGTTCATTTATTATTTCATCTTTTTGTTCAAGCAATGCTTTTCCTTTTTTTATACAATCATTTTCATCTGCAGCTTTTTGTTGCTTATTAAACCATGCTCTGCCTGTAAGTTTTTCAAGCAATGCAATCGCATCGAACATTTCATTCACGCTGTCTGGTGCTAAATAATCATATTCTAATAACTGTATTTTTTCATGTCGCTGATCGCGATTTAAATATTTCCACTCGTTACGTTCGAGCGCATACATGTTGTACATAAACCAATATGCGGGCATTACCGTTAATGTATTGTTTGCATAATCTAAACTCACCAAAGAAAATGGCAATGGAATATTCAATTCAAATAAATAATCGCCTTTAGCGATCATCGTAAAACTTGCAAACTTTGAATTGTGTTTTAAGCTTACGCACAAGCCCGGCCAAAATCCCCGACCTGCAATAACTTCTCCATCTGCTGCTCTTGAATTATGGTTGGAACCGATGGTTGCTCCGGCTGGAATATTGCTTTGACCCATCACTAATGCAGCACATAAAAACGAATTGTTGTGATGTTGCTCATGCGCCGGAAATATCAGCGAGTTCAACACTTCGCAACAAGAGATCGTTGCATTGTTACCAAGATAAGAGTTGATTAATCTTGCGCCATATTTTAATTGGGAGTTTGATGCCATTACAAAACGAACAGCCTTCACACCATAAAACACGCGACAACCGGCACTAACAACTCCATTCACTAATTCACAACCTTCACCGATTTGTGTTGCACCTTCTGCCGAAGAATGAATGGTTAGGTTTTTAAGTTTGTTTGCACCTTTAATATATGCATCACTGCCAATCCAGCAATCTTTTATGATCGCTGAATTTTTAATCACCGTTCTGTCGCCAACCTTTCCATAAAAGCCACGCTCTTTTTTAAATTCTTTTTCGGTGAATTCATTAAATCTTTTTAACAACAAATCATCATCTCTATACTTACTCCACAAATACGCATCGCCGGGCAACATGCCACTAAAAGGAATTACTTTTCTTCCACCATTTTCATTACAGATTTCTAACCAAATGCGTATATCTTCAGGCTCACCTTCTTTCAAAATACCGATTCCAAATTTTGCATGATCAGTTGTAGCGAGCTCGTTCACATTTATAATTATCACTTCATTACCCAAAATAAAATGCGATAAATAATTTACGTTATCAACAACAACGTTATCGCCAATATCGCAACTGATGATTATTGAGTTGTATAAACCAACTGCGTATTTCATATCGCTGAACTCCAAAAAATACGGCTCTAATTTTCCAATGCGAACAAGACCAAAAAATTTGCAGTTCTTTACTAACTCCGGATTGAAAGCATCACTCACCAAAATCTTATTCCAGTCATCGCTTGCATTTCGATTTTTTACAAGCGCTTCAATTTCGTATGCAGTAAGATTGCGGTAATTTATTCCGCTTCTATTTTGAATATCTCTTAAATAATATTCGTCTTTTCCTTCAGGTAAAAATTCAGGTTTGATAAAGCCATAACCTAATTTTTCAACCGGCGTTTTTATAATTTTATTTTCAGCCATCCATCAACTTTCAAACGAAAATACAGTTATTAATATTGATGTAATTTATGCAGTGCATTGTATTGAATAGGCTCAGAATTAATTCAAACGTGATGCAATTAAAAAATCATTTTGTCAATAATGAATAACACAATTATCACGCTTATAATTATCCAGGTTTTTATTGTTGGCTGATAATTTTTACGAATAGGTTTTAAAAGAAGTAGAATAAAAATTATAAAAAATAGCAACGAGGCAATTCCATAACTCTTATAATGTTCAGCATAAGCTAATGTGCTATCAGCGGCTTTCGACCTTGATGACAGCAACAAATTAACGCCGTATATTAATGAACTTACAACGCAAATAATCCAGCCGATTTTATCTTTAAATAATAACATCCAACTGCCAAATAAACAAAGAATGCTTATGATGATTACGAGGTGATTTTTTATCGCGATCGAACTGAGCGAAGCATTGCCTGCCGCGATATAACCGTAACGAAGCATACCTGAAACAACAGATAGTATACTCGCTAAAACAAATACAGACCACAACAAAAGAATACAGCCAATAATTTTCTCTGTAATCAACCAGTAGTTAAAGCGCGGTTTTGTTTTCGTTTGTGAATTTTTCATGCAGTCAGTTTGCAAACTGTAAATAAAAACAATTAAGACCGATTCACACTGAGTTTTTAAATATAATTTTCTTTTAAAGAATTTAAATGAAATGAGATTGTTGTTATTGCTTACTCATCATCCATTCTTTGAATTCATTGAACCAAGCATTCATCAAAACACTTTCTTTTTTTTCATTGAAGAGATATTGAATGCTTTCAGGTATTTCAATTTTTTTGCCTGTTACTTCTTCAACTGTTTCAGGAAATTTTACAGGATGGGCTGTCTCTAAAAAAATGCCGCCCCCATCCCTTGAAGGGGAGTTAATGGAATCACCTAAATAATCAATCAACGCATAATAAGCAACAGCGCCATGCGGATCTAATGTGTAATTGTATTGATGGAACACTTC
>DASZUY010000378.1:0-9723 GCA_035547495.1 Parafilimonas sp.
ATTAATGTTGAACGCCAGTTTTGAAGGAAAAGAAATACCACCAAAGTAACCAGCCCTAATGCTATTAATAATGTACGCACCACATCGCTGATGGAAACTTTTACCACCGTTACCGATTCAAACGGAACGGAATAATCAACATCTGCGGGGAAATATTTTTTCATATTTGCCATGGCAGCATACACACCGTTTGCTGTTTCTATTGCATTGCTGCCGGGCGCCTGGTACACCAATAAATAAGATGCTCTTTTGCCATCAACAAAAGAATTGGCTGCATAACTTACTTTACCTAACTGCACACGTGCGACATCACTTAAATGCACAACAGAATTATCCTGCGGGTTTGATCGTACAATAATATTCTGAAAATCTTTTTCAGTACTTAAACGGCTATTGGTAAATACAGTGAACTCAAAAGGTGTTGTTGAATTTTGCGGCGGCGCTGCAACAGAACCTGCTGCTATTTGTAAATTTTGTTCGTTGATCGCGTTTGAAATATCTGAATACGTTAAACCGAGCTGCGCCATCTTATCGGGATCTAACCAGACACGCATGCTAAAATTATCTGCACGGCTGAACACATCGCCAACACCCGGAACACGCAATAACTGATCGCGTACATAAATATTAGCATAGTTATCCATGAACGGAATACTGTGTGTTCCCTTCGGTGAATACATTGCAACAAGCATCAAGATGCTCGGATTACGTTTTAAAGTAGTAACGCCCAATCTTTGAACCTGGCTGGGCAAAGTTGGTGTTGCAATACCAACGCGATTTTGAATATCAAGCGCAACAATATTTGGATCGGCATCAATATTTAAAGTAGCTGTAATACTCGATTGCCCGTTGTTTGCACTGTTGCTTTGCATGTAGGCAATGCCGGGCGTACCGTTTACCGAAGTTTCAATTGGAGTGGTTGTGGTTTGCTCAACAGTTTGTGCATCTGCGCCAGTAAAATTAGCGGAGATAGATACGGTTGGCGGCGTGATATTCGGGTATTGACTTATCGGCATATTTACTATCGTCAATATGCCAACCATTAATATCACGATTGAAATTACAATCGCTGTTACAGGTCTTCTTAAAAATATATTGCCTGATTTTTTCATGATTATTCCTGTTTGTTTGCTGCAACAATTACTATCTCAAAAATTATTTTTGAGTGGCTGCAGGCTGCGGTGGAAGTTTAGGAGAACCTGTACTTATTGCAGAACTGTCTCTCAGTTTTTGCACACCATCGGTTACAATAACATCTCCCTGGTTTAAGCCAGACTTCACCACAACATTCCCGTTAAATTTATTTCCTAATATAACTTTTGTTTGAAGCGCAATTGTATCCTGCACCTTATACACGAAGAACTCGCCAAGTTGTTCTACAATTGCTTTATATGGAATTACCAAAGTGTTTGGCGGGTTTGTGTTTTTAACACGCACATTGCAGGTTAAACCTGCGCGAAGAATTTTATCAGGGTTTGGAAAAACAATTCTTGCACGAATCGTTCCTGTTGTTGGATCAACAGCACGATCTAACAAGGCAATGTGACCCGGATATGGATAAACACTTCCATCAGTAAATGAAATAGTAAATGTTGAATCTGTTTTTGAAGTGCCTTTATTTAATATCGCTGCAAACTTTGGAATTAATGATTGATCAACCGCGATATCAGCCGCAATGGGTTCATCAGTTGACACAGTGTTTAATAATGTTTGAGGATAAACAGATGTTCCAACCTTCACATCAGAAATGCCTATCGTTCCATCAATAGGCGAATAAATAGTTGTGTATTTTAAATTCGTTGCCACTGCAGAAACATTTGCCTGTGCTGCTGCAACCTGCTGTTTCGCGGCATCAAGATCTGCCAATGCATTATCTACCGTTTGTGTTGCGATGGCATCATTCTTTTGCAATTCAAGATAACGGTCAGCATTTTTTTGCGCCTTTACCAAATTTGCTTTTGATACATCCACATTTGCAAGTGCCTGTTGATATTGTCCTTCATATTGCTGCGCATCTATTGAATATAACTTTTCGCCTTTGCGCACATGATCACCATCATGAAAATAAACACCGGTTATATTTCCTGAAACCTGTGGTTTAATATCAACCTGTACCAATGCAGTTATTGTTGCGGGATAATTATCGTAATAGTCAGAACTTTCTGCTTCAACGGTGTCTGTATTTACAGCAACTTTTTGTGCGCCCATCATTTGTTGCTGGCTGTTCGTTTTTTTACCGCAGGATGCAAAAGCGATAACAATTATTAGAAAAGAAAAATGTAGTAACTGTTTCATACATCAATAAGTTAATGTGCCCAATGCTTTTTCAACATCAAGCTTGCTGCTTAAAACCTGGTATAATGCATTCAGATAATTTACCTGCGTGGTACGCAAATCACTTTCAGCAATAATTACATCAAGATAAGTTTTAACGCCGGCTTTATATTGTAAATAGATTGTGTTGTAAACATCATTCGCCAAATCAAGATTATCGTGTTGCACGTGATAATCGTTTAAATAAGATTTATAAGTGGCAAGCGCTTGTGTATATTCTGACTGAATAGAATCGCGCAATGAAGTGAAATTATAATTCAGCCGTTCTAACTCAAGATTAGCTCCGCGAATTTGCCATGTTCTTTTTCCACCCTGGAAAATTGGAAAGCTTAGCGTTAAGCCTGCATAAGATGAAGGAAAATCGTGCGAATACAATTTGCCGAAATTGTTATTAGCATAAACAAGGTTATAATTTGCAAATGCAGATACAGATGGCAGATAACTCCATTTATAATATTGCAGGTTTGATTGCAACAAACTTTTCTGCGTTTCTAAAATTTTATATTCAATGCGATTGTTATAATTCACTTGTTGCAGCGTATCGATATAAATTTCACTTTCCTGTTTTGCACTATCATATAAAAGATTGAATGAAGCTTCCTGCGGATAACCCATCAATAATTTCAACACAGAAAATTTTGCCGTTAACGATTCTTCGTATTGCTTTTTTTCTGCCTGAGCATTGTTTAAAGAAATCTGTGCACGCTTATAATCTGTTTTATCTACAACGCCCGCCTGGTATTGGCTGTAAGCATCTTTTACACTTCTGCTTAATCTTGCAATATCCTGGTCAACCAAATTTATTTGTTGTTGCGAAAGCAGCACATCATAAAATGCTTTGCTCACATTCAGTACTAAATAAATTTTATCATTCTCTGTAAGCTGTTTTGATTGCATACGCACATTGCCCGCAGTTTTACTTGCCAGCAAAACATCAGGATTAAAAATATTTTGTGTTGCACCAAAGTAAGCTGATGAAAAATTTTGAACTGATACACCTGTTGTTGAATACTTCGGCGTTTTAAAATAATGTTGCAAAGTATAATCAAGACCAACCTGCGGATACCAATCTGCCAACCTTGTTTTTATTTCTGCATTTACAATTTGCTGATCAATTATTGATTGCTGAAAAGCCGGTTGATGTGTAAGCGCATACTGCACACAGGTTTCAAGACCTGCTTCAGAAAGAAGTGAATCTTGTTTTTGTGCTCTTACTGAAAGAAAGGTTGCTGAAAATAAAAAAACACACCAGAGTTGTTTGCTCATAATCTTAATTGCCTGACCAATAAATAAAATACCTCTGTTATCTTTTCTGCACTTGCGCGTGCAAATGTAAAATCAAAAATTAAACAAGTGTTTAATTTTTTTTAATCGGATAAATTATTTAACACACCAGTTATTTTTTTATCCTCATATCTTACATGAAAACTTTGCTCAGCTTCGTTTTTAATTTGTTTGTTTAATATTGCACGAATTGAAAAGTCTGAAAGATGGAAAGTCCTTAAGTTAGAAAGTATAAAATTTTCTTGTCAACTTTCCGGCCTCAGACTACTGACTAAAAATCTATGGCAAAGAATTTATTAATAGTAGAAAGTCCGGCAAAAGCAAAAACAATAGAAAAAATATTGGGTAGTGATTTTGAGGTTAAGAGCAGTTATGGTCACATTCGCGATCTTGAAAAAGATGAGATGGGGATTGACATTAAAAAAAATTATGCACCGCGCTATATAGTTCCCGCAGATAAACAAAAAGTAGTTAAAGAATTAAAGCAACTCACCAAAAAATCTGATGAAGTTTGGCTTGCAACGGATGAGGACCGTGAAGGTGAAGCAATAAGCTGGCATTTATGTGAAGTGCTTGGGCTCGATCCTGCAAAAACAAAACGTATCGTTTTTCATGAAATAACAAAACCTGCAATACAGAATGCTGTGCAACATCCAAGAACTGTTGACATGAATTTAGTAGATGCACAACAGGCACGCAGAATTCTTGATCGCATTGTAGGTTTTGAAATTAGCCCTGTATTATGGCGAAAAATTAGCATGCGCAATTCTTTGAGTGCAGGTCGTGTGCAAAGTGTTGCCGTTCGATTGATTGCTGAAAGAGAAAGAGAGATCAACGCATTTACGCCGGTAAGTAGTTTTAAAATTGAAGCAAGCTTTAATGCTGAAGATATCAATAAGCGCAATGTAAATTTTTCTGCAGAAGGCAGCCGCCGCAAAACAGAAGAAGATGCTGAAAGCTTTTTGCAAAGCTGTAAAGGCGCAACGTATACTGTAACAGATATACAGGTTAAGCCTTCAAAAAAATCTCCGGCTGCGCCGTTTACTACTTCAACATTGCAACAAGAGGCAAGCAGAAAATTGGGTTACAGCGTTAGTAAAACAATGTTGCTTGCACAAAAATTATATGAAAGCGGTAATATAACTTATATGCGTACTGATAGTGTGAATTTAAGTGATACTGCATTGCAGGATATTGAATCACACATCAACAAACAGTACGGGAAAAAATATTTTCAATCGCGGAAGTATAAAAACAAAAACGAATCTGCGCAGGAGGCGCACGAAGCCATTCGTCCAACTTATATGGAAAACACTTCTGTGGAGGATGCAGATACAAAGCGATTGTATGAACTAATATGGAAGCGAACCATCGCCAGCCAGATGAGCGATGCGGAGCTTGAAAAAACGGTTGCAAAAATTTCCATTTCAACTAATAAAGAAGAATTAACTGCGCAAGGTGAAGTTTTAAAGTTTGATGGTTTTTTAAAAGTGTATATTGAAGACAAGGATGATGAAGATGCAACAGATGAAAATGCAGAAGGCATGTTGCCATCTTTAGCAGTTAATCAAACTGTAAACTTAAATCAGCTTAAAGCCATCGAACGTTTTACAAGACCATTACCAAGATATACGGAAGCATCACTTGTAAAAAAACTGGAAGAGTTAGGAATAGGCAGACCTTCTACATATGCACCAACCATTTCAACCGTTTTAAAAAGAGGTTATGTTGAAAAGCGTGATAAAGAAGGTGTATTAAGAGATTATCGCGTGCTTGCTTTAAAAAACGACGAAATAAAAAAAGTAAAGGAGCAGGAAACAACCGGCGCAGAAAGAGCAAAATTATTTCCAACAGATCTTGGATTGGTGGTTACAGATTTTTTGAAAGAATATTTTAGCGATGTAATGGATTACGGTTTTACGGCAAAGATTGAAGAGGAGTTCGATGAAATTGCAAATGGTAAAAAACAATGGACAAAAACGATTGACAGTTTTTATAAACCATTTAAAGCCGATGTTGAAAATACACTTGAAACCGCAGAACGTGTAAAAGGTGAAAGAGAGTTAGGCGTTGATGATGCAACAGGAAAAAAGGTTCTTGCACGCATGGGTCGTTATGGACCAATGGTACAAATTGGTGAAGTGAATGATGAAGAAAAACCAAAGTTTGCAAAGCTTAAATCGACGCAAAGCATAGAGACCATTACGTTTGAAGAAGCGATGGATTTATTTAAGTTGCCGCGCAATCTCGGAAAGTTTGAAGGTGAAGATGTAACGGTAAGCATTGGCCGTTTTGGTCCTTTCATTGCACATAACAAAAAGTTTTATTCTTTAAGCAAAGAGTACGATCCATACACCATTACACTTGAAGAAGCAACACCTATTATTGAAGAAAAGCGCAAAGCAAAAGATGAGCGTACCCTCAAGGTTTTTGAAAAAGAAAAAATTCAAATCTTAAAAGGTCCGTATGGTCCTTATATAAAACAGGGTTTGCGCAATTACAAACTTACAAAAGAGCAGCAGGAACGCGCTGCGGAGTTAAGCCTCGAAGAAGTGAAACAAATCATGGAAGAAATAAAGGCAAATCCGCCAAAAAAATCGTCTTCAAAGAAGCGTAAAGCTTAAGTAATTCGTATATATAAATACGGTACCTTTTGCAACAATTTGTATAATGTAATTCCGTTAAACATTATTCACATGGTGTTATTAGTTTCTTATAAAACTAAAATAATTTGTAATTAGCTTGTGTATGCTTATGCGTGCAACATCAGAAATAGCGGCTTTATTAAATTTGATTGATGATCCGGATGAAGAAGTATTTTCAACGGTAAGCAACCGCATAGTTGATTACGGTAAAATAATTATACCTAATCTTGAAAATCTTTGGGAAAATACTATTAGTGAAGCAGTGCAGGAAAGAATTGAAATGATCATTCACAAACTTCATTATGCTGATTTAATAACTGACTTAACGGAATGGAAGGATAGCGCGTATCATGATTTATTATTTGGTGCTTTATTGGTCGCGAGGTTTCAATATCCTGATCTGCAAACCTCACCGGTAATACAGGAAATAGAAAAGATACGCCGCAATGTTTGGCTCGAACTAAATAGTTTTCTTACGCCGCTCGAACAGGCGAATGTTATTTCAAGCATTGTTTACAATTACTATAATTTAAAAGGCACCGAAGTTGGTTATACCAACCCGGATGATTTTTTTATTCATAAAGTTTTGCAGGCAAGAAAAGGAAATACATTATCTAACGGAATATTGTATTTGGTTTTAGGTGAACTGCTCGCAATGCCTGTTAAGGCAATAAATATTCCACGCCAGTTTGTAATTGCTTTTTTTAATGATGATTATGATTCATCAACCTACTTCGGTAACCCGCAAAAGAAAATTCATTTTTATGTAGACGCTACAACCGGTCAGCCTTTTACGCACAAGGATGTTGAGAATTATTTTAAGCGAATAAATATTCAGCCATTGCCGTCTCATTTTAAACCATTATCTGCAATAAAAGTTATACAGGTCTTGTTACAGGAACTTGCCTGCTGTTTTGATTTACCTGAAAAAATTTACAAGCGCGATGAATTGCTGCAGCTTGTTTCCCTACTCAATAAATAAAATAAAAAAGACCACTGAAGGTTCGGTGATCTTTTAGATTAATTTGATAGCTATTATTCTTCCAACTTTGCCTCTGAAGTAATTTTCATATTCAGCGCTTTGCTGATGGGACAATTTTGTTCCGCATCTTTTACACATGCGTCAAATTTTTCTTTGCTGATACCGGGCACTTTTCCGGTAACTGTAAGATGTGATTCAGTAAGCACACCATTTTCAAAATTGATGGTTGATGTTGTTTCTAATTTATCAGGCGTAAAACCAGCTTCACCCAAAACAAAACTCAGCTTCATGGTAAAACAACCGGCATGCGCTGCAGCAACCAATTCTTCAGGGTTAGTACCCGTGCCTTCTTCAAATCTCGATTTGTATGAATACTGTGTATCTTTTAAAGTTCCGCTTTGAGAACTTAAAGTTCCCTTTCCTTCTTTGCCGGAGCCGTTCCAAACGGCTGTTGCGTTTCTTTTCATGTGTATGATTTTAAAATTTTATAAATTACAATGGTTCATTTCTGCAAAAAGAAATAAAAATTCACGATAAAAAAAATGTATGATTAGTTGGGATGATTTTGAAAAAATTGATATTCGTTGCGGAACTATAGTTGAAGTAAAAGATTTTTCAAATGCTAGAAAACCTGCTTACCAGTTGACGATTGATTTTGGCGACATGGGAATTAAAAAGTCATCCGCACAGGTAACGCATTATTATAGCAAAGAAGAATTATTAAACAAGCAGGTTGTTGCTGTTGTAAATTTCCCGGTAAAACAAATCGCAAATTTTTTTAGCGAATGCCTTGTGCTTGGTGTGTATGATGAAAATAAAAATGTTATTTTGTTACAACCAGAACGTAACGTTACAAACGGAATGAAGATCGGATGAAACATTTAATAGCAAATTCAAAAAAAATAAGTTCAGCAAATGCAATTTGAAATTTTCAATTTGCAATTAAATGGGTGAGCTGTATTACACATATTATCAAAGCCCGATTGGCTTACTTAAAATTGGCGGCACTGAACATTATATTGCCGAATTAAGTTTTATTGATAAGCCTGAACAAATGATTCATGGTGAGCCCGGCGTTAGTGAAGTAATGCATCAATGCACAGAACAACTGATAGAATTTTTCAGCGGTAAGAGAAGAGTATTTGATATTCCTGTTCATCAGCCAGGCACTTATTTTCAATTGAAAGTTTGGGGCGAACTTTTGCAAATACCTTTTGGTAAAACCATGTCTTACCTTGAACTAAGCCGGAATGTTGGTGATGAAAAAGCTGTTCGTGCGGTAGCAGCAACCAACGGAAAAAATAAGATCGGAATAATCATCCCTTGTCACCGTGTTATCGGCAGCGATAAAAGTTTAGTTGGTTACGCCGGCGGATTGTGGCGAAAAAAATGGCTGCTTCAGCATGAATTTAGAATTGCCAACGGCATTCAAACATTATTTTAATTTACCGGTACCATTTGCAAACAAACTGGTTTCTGCACATCAGAAATTAAAGTGCTTCCATTTTCTAACAATCCATAATTTTTATTGATAACAAAAATCTGGATGGTATTATTATTTTGACTTGCAACCAATAAAAAGTGGCCAGTTGGATCAACCATCATACCACGCGGATTTGCATTCACCGGCTGCTGGCCATTTGCAACCAATGTTCCGTCTGTTTGTACCTTAAATAAAGAAACATTGTTTGATTCGCCGCGGTTAGATGCATACAAAAATTTTCCATTTGGTGTAATTACAATTTCAGCGCTGCCTCTGTCATTTTTATCTCCTGCTGTTGTTGATGCAATTGTTTGAATGCGGCTGAGCTTTCCATTTGAATAATTAAAGACTACTATTTCTCCTGATAACTCATTTATTAAATAGGCATGTTTGCCATCAGGACTAAAAACTATATGACGCGGACCGAAACCATCATCGATTGTGTAGTAAGCAGAATCGCCTTCAGTTAAAACATTCGTGGCATCACTTCCATTAAAGTTGTACTGATACAACCTGTCATTTCCTAAATCCGGCGCAAAAACATATTTTCCATCGGGCGAAAAAACAACTTCATGCGGATGCGGCATCTCTTGTCTTTGAACATTTACACCATAACCATCATGCGCAAGCACTTGTACATGTGGTTGCAAACTTCCATCAGCACCCGTTTTAAACACCGTAATATTTCCACCACTGTAATTTGCCGTAATTACATTTTTTCCTGATTCATCAACAACAATCGAAGCAGGCGCTAAACCATCTGTTGGTTGTTTATTTATAAAAGTTAATTCTCCTTTCTTTTTATCAAATGCAAAAGCGCTTGCACCACCCGGTTTATCACCGGTGCCCTCATTTACACTGTACACAAACTTTCCATCTTTTGATATACATAACCAGGAGGGATTTTCAACGCCACTGGTTTTGCTTACAAAAGTTGCTTCGCCTTTATTCGGATTGAAACGGTAAACATGAATTCCATCCGGTGTGCCGCCATC
>DASZUY010000379.1:0-3336 GCA_035547495.1 Parafilimonas sp.
TAATTCAATATCTAATACCTTTTCGATGTCAAAAAGAGTGTTCGTCTCAAAATTGTTTGTTCCACTAAGCCATTTCGAAATTATAGATAAATTCTTGACACCCATCGCTTCGGCAAAATCGCTTTTATTCCATCCTTTAGCCTTAATAGCTTTAAAAATCTTCTGAGCTAAAAGCATAGATTTATTAATTTTTTCCTGCACTTCTTTAGATGGAAGTAAAGAATCTATATCCTTACTATGATAGATATTTGCTTCGTCCATATAAAATTATTTTAAGGGATATTCAAATCTCCTAAAAGATATTTTCCATTGCTTGAAATGTATATCGAGCCATTTTCGAGTTTTTTATTAATAATCTTGGAAATCTCAATAATCAAGTTACCTTCTCTATTTAATTTCGCATCGTCTTGCCATGCTCTGTCATCATCCCCCTTTACGCCGCCGCCACCCAGAATTAATATTTTTTCATTTTTAAAACGGATACAAAATAGTCTAATGTCATCATCATACAGACAACAAATTTTTTCATCTTGCGCCCATTCATTTAATTTAAAAAAATTTGCACTTGCACCAATTTGTCCAATACTTTTAATTCGACCAGCAATAAGTATGAGTTTTTGGATTTGTGTCTCTCTGAGCTCATTGATAAATGTGTCAAATTTCAATTTGTCATCAAACCATGTATAAATAGTGCATTCTTCGCCTGAAAACTGCTTTAGTTCGACTAATTTCAAAGTAAACTTATTACAAATTTAATAAATAAAGACTTAAATTTTACTTTTAAGTAAAATCCGATGGCTTTTGGGCACTGGTAAAACTAAGATACAAACTTTGCTTTTATTCTAATAACAATTAAACAAGCCTTCGTAGAAACGAAGGCTATAACCCTAAACCCCATCTAATGATGGAATATGAAAGATAAAATAAAAATGATTATTAGAGTAAGTAGGTGTTCAATTCTATGATGGAGGTAGATTAATAACTGGATACGACGCTAAAATATTACCAATGATTTGTAGAGTTTATTGGGAAGCAAGCAAAGCTGGTGTTTTAACTAAAACTCAATTACCTGTGGCTGAAAAATGCGAAATACTTACACAGGCTTTTTCAATCGTTGGTATTACAGCATTAATATATGAACAATTAGGGTTTGAGAAATTTAAACATCCAGAAGCGTTTAGGATGTTAGTTGAAAGTTATTTAAGTGAAGAAGTTAGAAGATGGAGCAAGGAATTTCCAGATGAACTTTTTTGGCAAATGGATAGAATATATGGGAATCAAAAAACCACTTCACAAAATCGTCCTTTATATTATGCCAAATTCATTCGCAAGTATGTTTATGAGCCAATATTACATGGGCAAGTGTTAAAACAGTTGGATGTAAAGAATCCTAAAAACGAAAAGGGAATACGGAAACACAGGCATCATTCTTTAAGTAGCGAAGAAATAGGATTACCTGCAATCAGGTCCCAAATTTGGCAAGTAGTGGCTGCTTTAAAAATTAGCGCCGATAAAAGAAGATTTGAAACAAATTTTTCTCGAATGATGGGACAGACATGGCAAACTGAATTATTTGAATAAAAAGGGCAATTATGCCCTTTTAAATTGTTCGAAGGGGAATAGCAGCATCATTGTATGTGCTGTGAACTTCGTAATATAAAACTCTCATTAGGTTAAGTATTGCGAAGATTTCCTTTTCATAAAGTTAGTAAATTTGTTACATGGCAAAAACACAAAAAAAATCAGCAAAGAAAGCATCTGATACATTTCATAAAATAATGCAGGCATCTGTAAAAGGAAATCCGAAACCAAAGAAGGCTATTAAAAAAACAAATTGAATTATGGAATTTCATAAAGCAGATAATCATATTGTACCTGCCCAACTTTTATGTTTCGTATTTTCATTACTCTGCTTAATTCAATCTTTTTTTATTCCTCCACCAATAACAGAAATATTAGTTAGATTCAAGGATTCTTTTTTTATTACAGGAACAACCTTACTTTCTATAAAACTTGCCCGTGATGGGTGGGAAATGGCAGCAAGCGGATTTATTATTTTGACAATAGGTTGGGGTGTGTTATTTACGGCGACAGATTATTTAGGAGAAAATACAGGCTATATAAATTTAGCCTCTGCATTTTATTTTGTTGCACCATCTATGGTATTAATGGCATATTATAAACCATTTAATTTTTGGATTAAATTGTTGTTGATCATAAATATTATCCCGTTTCTTTTATCTGTGGCTCTTAAGATAGCACAGGTAAAAGGTTCCGAAATTATTTATCTATCTGTCATAAATATACTTTTTATACATTTTGTGAGTTTGGTATGGAGTATTTATTTTTTTCTGAAACATAAAAAGCTAAAACGAATAACAAACCAAATAACTTCAAAATGAGCCACCATACAAACTTTGGTCTAACACGTATATAGTTACCTCGTGAGACTACGCTGAGGAGAGAGTTTCACAATGAAGACAGCAACAACATAAAGCTGCTTTATTTTTCTATGATTATACCACTTTTAGAAAAAGTAAATGTCTTTTTTTCGAAAAGCGATTTCAAAATTAGCCAAACTTGATCTTCGATTGCAAATCTTAAATTAGAACTCTTGTCAATCTTCCTCAATACTCCAGTAAAAGTTATTTCATTGATATTTACAGAGGATCGTGTTTGTTCATTAATTAAGCGTCCGCCGGGAATTTCGTAACGCTTTGTAATAGTCTGTGATAGTTTACCCTGAAGATGTAATTCATCTTGAAATTCTTTGATGTAGTTGGCAAAACGAACCTGTTTTCCATTTGACCACATGATTATGTCTCTGTTTTTCCAAAACTTTTTTTCTAGTTGAATTTTTTCAACTGAATCTATTTCTATATTTAAAATTTCAGGGCGGTGTATAACACATTTCGTATGAACTTCTAAAACTCCAACATCGAATTTAGTCGGGTTTCCTTCTAAATCATTTTCTTCAATCTCTCTTAATTCTACGAGTCCGATGTTCCTGTATTTGGCGTACTCAATTCCATCTTGTGTGAACCCGCTTTTTGATACAATAACACCTTTATTGAGACCGGAATCTTCAATAATTTCAGATACCTTCATTACTATATCCTTGTTTATCTTTTCTTTCCAGTACTTACATTCAATTGCTGTTTGGTATTCATGAACTCCGTCGGAGTGAGTTGTTAGAATATCGATTTGATGAGCAACTCCGGATTTTCCGGTTATCTTACAACTACTGCCATAACCTTTTATTTTAACTCCGGATTGTTTACCCAAAGTTTTATAAATGTATTTTGTAACGGCTTCGTACTTTTTCCAATCTAAACT
>DASZUY010000380.1:0-16822 GCA_035547495.1 Parafilimonas sp.
AGTGGCTGCCATGCAAGATCAGGATGTGAGTATTCGCTTTGCATTTATAAAAGCGACCGAAGGATTAAAAAATGTTGACCGCCAATTTTATAGTAACTGGCAACACGCAAAACAATCAAACATAACAAGAGGTGCTTATCATTTTTTTTTAGCCACAAAAAGTGGAAGGCTCCAGGCGCAGAATTTTATTAATGTTGTTAAACTGCAACCCGGAGATTTGCCACCAGTTCTTGATGTAGAAGAATTATACAATGTACCGCCGGATAGTATGCGCAGCAGAATTTTAGTATGGCTGCAAACAGTGGAAAATGCATATCATGTAAAACCTATCATTTATACCAACATCAGTTTTTATAAAAATTTTTTAGGTGATGAATTTGCGGCTTACCCGCTTTGGCTTGCGCATTATTTTGTACAGGAGAATCCTGCGTTAAAAGATGGCTGGCAGTTCTGGCAGCACAATGCTGCCGGCAGAGTAAATGGCATTAAAACAAGAGTTGATTTTAACGTGTTTAGTGGCGATACCACAAGTTTTGAAAATCTGCTTGTTCATTAAAAATAATTTTACATTTTTAAGCAATGGAATACATCGCGCATCTGCAAAAAGATAAAAAGCTTGCTGCCATTATTAACGAGCCGCTTCATGAACGCATTCAACCGCACAAAAATATTATGCTGCAATTGATAGGCAGTATAATGAGCCAGCAATTAAATACCAAAGTTGCAGATATCATCTTTAAACGTTTTCTCGCATTATATAATAATAAGCCGCCGCAGACAAAACAGATCGCAGAAACATCAATCGAAACTTTGCGAAGCATTGGCTTGTCTAACGCGAAAGCAAACTATGTAAAAAATGTTGCGTTTTTTGTTGAAGAAAATAAAATCACCGACAAGAAACTGCATGCAATGAGCAATGAAGAAATAATTGAATTGCTTACACAAATTAAAGGTGTTGGCAGATGGACGGTTGAAATGTTATTAATGTTTGCTTTAGGTCGTGAAGATGTTTTTTCAATTGACGATTACGGCGTACGAAGTGCGATGATTAAAATTTATAAACTTCATAAACTTGATAAAAAACAACTGCGTGAAAAGTTGCTGAAGATTTCCGACAAATGGTCGCCCTACAGAACTTACGGCTGTTTATATTGCTGGCATATGAAAGATAATGCGCCTGTGAAAGCGGAGAAGTAATTACTTCGCAAACAGCACTATAATTGTCGTGATTTACATCTCCGGTTATTAATGTAGAAAATATTTTTGTCATTATCATAAAACAAAAATCATGGCAAACGAAAAAATCACTTCGCAAAAGATTACGCCGTTTCTCACGTTCGATAACAATGCAGAAGAAGCGGCAAATTTTTATGTTTCCGTTTTTAAAGATGCATCAATAGACAGCATAGCAAGATATGGTGAAGGAGCGCCTGCACCGCAAGGCAGTGTAATGACTGTAAGCTTTACCTTGTTTGGACAAAAATTTACAGCATTAAATGGCGGGTCACATTTTAAATTTTCAGATGCTGTTTCTTTTACGGTTAGCTGTAACAACCAGGAAGAAGTAGATTATTACTGGGATAAATTAAAGGAGGGCGGACAGGAAGTAGCATGCGGCTGGCTGAGGGATAAATTTGGTGTTGCATGGCAAATTACACCGGTGCGTTTGATAGAGCTGATAACTCATAAAGATCCGGAGCGGGCAAAACGTGCCATGCAGGCGATGATGCAAATGATAAAGATTGATTTGCTAACGTTAGAAAAAGCAGTTGAAGGAAAATGATTATTTAATTGATGGTAGCAAGCCAGCTTAAAACAATTTCATCAAAAATTTTTGCGGTAATATTTAATTGGATAGTTTTTTCTTTCTGAAAAATAAACGGCAGTTGCAAGCTGTCGTTTTGTTTTTGTATGATGCCATTGAGTTGCATGTGCTCTTTAAAATCTACGCCGCCGATGCTTAACCATTTAAAGATTGCTTCTTTAGTGCTCCAGATTATGGTTAATAGTTCATGGTTAATAGTTAATGGCTGAACATCAGCAACCGAAAGAAATGCTTGTTCGTGTTCATGAATAAACTTATGTGCTATGCGTATAATTTTTTCTGTTGGAATTTCAATATCAATTCCCACGCGATGTGTTGAACTTACAATGGCTGCTGCATAATCTCCGCAATGCGAAATGGAAAAATGGTATTGCTCATTTGGTAAATACGGTTTGCGCGTATCGGCGATTAAAATCTCTTCATAAGGAAAATCGGGAAATAAATATCGTAATAAATATCTGCCAGCTAAATGTTGCAAACGCTTATGCGGATGTGTTATACTTTGTTGCAATGGAACTTTTTGAAGAAAAAAATTTTCATCTTCTTCAATCTTCCAGATGCCGAGTTTTGTGGTTTGGTTAATTGTATGTTGATAAAATAAAGGCAATTGTAGATTTACGATTTTAGATTGCACCCACTCAAAATTAAATTTTATTCGGGCAGGGATTTACGATTTATTTGCAATGCAATGGCTGAACAGAATTTCTTTGATGAGCGGCTGCGGGATAAAAGATAGCCCGAACTATTTTTGAATAAAAAGATATAGATGAGAGCCCCAAAAAATTAGAAATAAGAAATTAAAAATGAGTAATAAGAAAGTTTGAAAATTGTGAACGCTATAACTACAAACTGAAAACTATAAACTACAAACTAAAATGATTCTTTCTGATACACGCATACTTGAAGAGATGGAAAAAGGTACAATAAAAATTGAACCTTACGATCGCGAAAATCTTGGCAGCAACAGTTATGATGTGCATTTGGGTAAGTGGCTGGCAACGTACCGCGAGCATATTTTAGATGCGAAGAAGCATAACGAGATTGAATATTTTGAAATTCCGGAAGAAGGTTTTGTGTTGTACCCGCACATTTTTTATTTAGGCACAACGGCGGAATACACGGAAACGCACGCACACGTTCCGTTTTTAGAAGGCAAGAGTTCTACGGGAAGATTGGGCATAGATATTCATGCAACAGCGGGTAAAGGTGATGTTGGTTTTTGCGGTAACTGGACGCTGGAAATTTCTGTAAAGCAACCGGTGAAAGTGTACAAAGGCATGCCGGTTGGCCAGCTAATTTATTTTCCTGTAGATGGTGAGATTGAAGTGAAATACAATCAAAAGAAAAACGCAAAATATTCTCATCAACCAGATAAGCCAGTTGAAAGTATGATGTGGAAGAATAAATTCTAAGATTTTTTTTCCGGCTGCGTTTTTAATTTTCCACGATGGATGCCTTCTGCTTCTTCAATTGTGTGTGTGCAGCTAAGATCATTTTCTTTTTCTGCAAGTCTTGACAGTTTAATGTAAAATTTTTTAAGCGTATCCAATTCTTCCGGAGTAAGATCTTCAACATCTATCAAGCGGTTACTTGCACCTTTTGTTGCGGCAATCAATTCATTCAATTTTAAATGAATGGCAACGGTATCTTTGTTTTGCGACTGCTGAATTACAAACACCATTAGAAATGTAATGATCGTAGTTCCGGTATTTATTACGAGTTGCCAGGTGTCTGAAAACTGAAATATGGGACCCGAAACCGCCCACACAATTATTATAAGAAAAGCAACAATAAAAGAAATTGGTTTACCTGTAACCCTTGTAACAACAGAAGAAAAGCGGTCGAATATTTTTCCAAGTTTCTTTTTGCCTTTAGATTTTTTGCGTGCCATGTGTTTATTTTTATTTAAAAATTATTAAGATTAAACGATGCAAATAATATGCAGTTAATTTAGCGCTTATTTTATGAAGAAGGTTTTATTTATACTAAGTTTTGTTTGTACCACTTGTGTGTCTTTTTCGCAAGCTGATACATCGGTTGTAAACGATACTAAGCGTTTTCAAAACGGATTGGTTGCTGAATATGCAGATGCGAAAGAATCGCCGTTAAGTGCCAAAGCAAAAAAAACTTTTAAAGGAATACATTTTTACCCATTCAATGCAAAGTATGTGGTAAATGCAAAATTTGTAAGAACGCCGCATGAAAAACCTTTTCAAATGAGTACTTCAAGCGGTATGCGCAAAACCTATATAAAATATGCTGAAGTATTTTTTACGATAGATGGCAAGCAATACAAACTGAACGTTTATCAATCACAGGATTTGCTGCAGTCTGCAGACTATAAAGATTATTTGTTTATTCCGTTTACAGATGCAACCAGTGGTAATGAAACGTATGAAGGCGGAAGATATATTGACTTAACCATTACCAACAGCGACCATATTTTAATCAATTTCAATAAGGCTTATCATCCTTATTGTGCTTACACAGACGGATACAATTGCCCTGTACCTCCGGCAGAAAATACTTTACCTATAAAGATTGAAGCTGGCGTGCGATTTTAATTTTACTATTTAGCTGCCGGAATATTACCCCAGTTTTCGCCGCGTTTAATTCTGTAAATCTGCATGTCGCTTACTTTAAATTGTTTTACTAACTGCTTCACTGGTTTATTTTGATTGAGTAATTTTTTAAGCAACATTACTTTAGTAACTGTAAGTTTTGCAACACGCGTATTACTTACACTTTCTTGGCGGCGTTGTTTCTCTTTAATTACATAAGGGCTTTTCTGCTGGTGTGCATAATTTTCTTCTGGTGTCATCCACTTCAAATTATCAACCCTGTTATTTAGTTTATTAAAATCAAGATGTGCAACAACTGTTTGCGTGGGTTTATGTTTCAATAAAAAGTATTCTGCCACCAGCCTGTGAATAAGTGCATGATGATTTATTGTTCTGCTTTTTACATCATCCATAAATTTTTTATGCAAATTTTTTTTTAATAATATGAGAAGTTGTGAGGTTTCGTTAATTGTTTTTTTATTTTCTTTATTTTCAATTTGCAGTTTTAGCCGGGCGGCTAATTTAAAAACCTGTTTCTGCAAATTGTCTAATCTTGATTGAACCTGGCTACTTCTTGGCGTATAGAATTTGAGGCGTATAATGCGATAGCCGTTAATCATTGTACCTTTTAAAATGTTACCGTTTGAATCCCTGTTGAAGCTTCTCAGCCTGCCGAAATTAGATACTTCAAGTATGTAATCGTTTGTAAATTCAAAATCAAATTTTACAACTTTCCATTTTTCGCCAACAAAATCTTTTTCCATATAATAGTTTAAAAATTTTTAGAGGCTTGGTAGAAAAAGGTTAGTCAGGAAATAAGGTCATCAATTGCCTCATGATATTTTTCGAAATGAAAACTTTTAACAACAGCCTTCATATTTGCAGCTATTTTATCATTCATCAAGTTACCAATACTGCCTTCGTGTGTATGATGAATATTGGTTGAATATTTGAATTCATCAGCTTCAATATCCAATCCAACTTTTTTATACGCATCTCTAAAAGGCATGCCTGAATTCACCAGTTTATTTACTTCTTCAACACTAAAAAGGTATTTATATTTTGGATCTGATAAGATATCTTTTTTTATTTCAATATTGTTCATCATTAATGAAGCAATTTTGATGCAATCTTTTAAAGTGGTAAATGCAGGAAATAAATGTTCTTTCAATAACTGAAGATCGCGCTGATAACCTGACGGCAAATTCGTCGTCATCATCATGATCTCATTCGGTAACGCTTTTATTTGATTGCAATGCGAACGGATCAATTCAAAAACATCAGGATTTTTTTTGTGTGGCATAATGCTGCTGCCCGTTGTAAGCTCTGCAGGAAAAGAAATGAAGCCAAAGTTTTGATTGATGTACAAGCAAACGTCCATGCTCATCTTCGCCAAAGTATCGGCAATGTTTGCTAAGGCTGATGCAACAATTCTTTCTGTTTTGCCGCGACTCATTTGTGCATATACAACGTTATAATGCATGTCATCAAAGCCTAAAAGTTGCGTTGTCAACGTGCGATTGATGGGGAATGAAGAACCGTAACCGGCTGCAGAACCTAAAGGATTTTTATTGACGATTTTATATGCTGATTGAAGCGTGATTAACTCATCAACCAAACTTTCTGCATAAGCCCCAAACCACAAACCAAAAGATGAAGGCATCGCTAATTGCAGATGCGTATAGCCCGGCAGTAAATCGTCTTTATGTTTTTCACTTTGTGCAATCAGCAATTCAAAAAATGAGTAAACAGTCGATACAAGTTGTTCAATTTCGTGTCGCAAAAATAGTTTCAGATCAACCAGCACCTGGTCGTTACGGCTGCGTGCAGAATGAATTTTTTTACCAACATCACCAAGTTTTTCAGTAAGCAAAAATTCTATTTGTGAATGAATGTCTTCGATGTTTTCGTTAATGGTGAATCCTGCATCGTGAATGGAAGTGTAAATTTTTTTGAGTTCATTTACTAAAGCATCTGCTTCATCATTTGTAAGCAAGCCAACAGTTGCTAACATTTTTGCATGTGCAATATTTCCCAACACATCAAACGGCGCAAGCAAAATATCAAATTCACGATCGTTCCCAACCGTAAATTTTTCGACTTCTTTTAATGATGTTGTATTTTTTTGCCAGAGCTTCATTCTATAAAATTACTTTGTACAACAACTGGATATATAATTCAATTCCATTCTTAATCTCATTAACAAAAATAAACTCATCGGCACTATGACTTCTTGCGCTGTCACCAGGTCCTATTTTTAACGCAGGGAAATTCATCAACGCTTTGTCGCTGGTTGTTGGCGAACCATAATACGTTCTTCCCAATTCGATTCCAGCTTTTACTAAAGGATGATCTAATGCAATGTTGGTTGATTTCAATCGCAAACTTCTTGGTGCAATTTCAGATTGAATATTTTGTTTGATGATATCAATCACTTCATCAAAATCATACAATTCATTCACACGAATATCAACCGTGAATTTACATTCGCTTGGTACAACATTGTGCTGCGAGCCTGCATTGATAATCGTTACACTCATTTTATTCGGACCAAGTAAATCTGATACTTTATCAAACTTAAATGTGCGAAACCATTCGATATCTTTTATTGCTTTATAAATAGCATTATCACCTTCTTCTCTTGCTGCATGCCCCGCTTTACCGTAAGCCGTACAATCCAATACCAGCAAGCCTTTCTCGGCAACTGCCATGTTCATCAATGTAGGTTCCCCAGCAATTGCACATGAAGCCCCAGCCCTAAAGGGAGTTTGAAAAGAACCTGCTGTTTGTTTTATGAAATCTTCATTATTCAATAGCAATTCAACACCATTCTTCCCGCTGATTTCTTCTTCAGCGGTGGCTGCTAAAATAACGTTGTACTGTAAGTTTTGCTGACTATAAAAATGAACAAATGTTGTAATCAGTGACACCAAACATCCGCCTGCATCATTGCTTCCCAAACCATATAATTTTCCATTTTCTATTGTTGGTTGAAATGGATCTCTTGTATATTGTTGGTTTGGTTTAACAGTATCGTGATGCGAGTTCAATAAAATGCTTGGCTTTTTAGCATCGAAAAATTTGTTCGTGCACCAAACATTATTCAACAACCGGTTTGTTACTATATTTTTTGATTGAAGAAAAGCTTCAATTGCATCAGCAGTTTTATCTTCTTCTTTTGAAAATGATTGTATGGAAATCAATTGCTGCAAAAGCTGCAAAGCATCATTATATAAATTATCGATCTCCATTATTGTGTAATGAGCGTACCGATTGTTTTGTTTGTAGTATTTTGAATAAGATCTTTTGCATCGCCAATCAATACTTCATGTACGCCGGCATCAATGGCTGCAAAAGCATTATCGATTTTTGGCAAGATGCCTGCGAACAATTTTTGTTCATCCAGCAGTTGTTTATATTTTTCTTTACTGATGTTGGTGATAACCGAATTTTCGTCTTCAATATTTTCCAACACACCTTTTCTTTCAAAACAATATATCAAACGAACATCATAATAAGTTGACAACGCAACAGCAATTGATGAAGCAATTGTATCAGCATTTGTATTTAAAATATGACCCTGTTCATCATGCGTAAGCGGAGCAAAGACTGGTGTGATATTATTTTCTAACAACAACATTAAACTTTCATCATTAAACATTGAAACATCAATATCACCAACCCAACCAAAATCAATAACCTCACCCAAACCCTCTCCAGAGGAGATGGCTTTTGGAGCACGTTTTTTTGCAGGAATGATATTCGCATCGGCGCCGGTTAAACCAATCGCATTACAATTCAGCGACTGTAATTGCGCAACAATTTTTTTATTTATTAAGCCGCCATACACCATCGTCACCAGATCAATCGTATCATCATCCGTGATTCTTCTGCCGTTAACATATTTTGATTCAATTCCAAGCTTATTACCAATTTCAGTTGCAATTTTTCCGCCTCCATGCACAAGAATTTTAAAAGATGTAATGGATGCGAAAGATTGAAGAAATAAAGAAAGCTTTTCTTCATCATCAATAATATTTCCGCCAACTTTTATAATGAAAAGTTTATCCATACTTACAACGTAAAACGTATTACTTATAACTTCTTAAAAGCTCGCTGATAACAGCCTGTGCAGCCCAAACTCTATTAGCGGCTTGTTGTGTAACAATGCTGTTTGCACTATCTAAAACTTCATCACTCAATTCAACATTTCTGCGAACAGGCAAGCAATGCATCACTTTTGCATTATTGGTTAATCTAAGTTTATCTTCAGTCAACATCCACTCCGGGTCGTTCTCATAAATCTTACCATAATCTCCATAAGTGCTCCAGTTTTTGACATATACAAAGTCTGCATCTTTTAATGCTTCATCCTGGTTATGCGTAATGATTGCACCTTTTGTAAATTCTTCTTTCAACTCATAATCCTCCGGGTGCGTTATCACAAACTCTGCTTCATTCCATGCATTGATCCATTGCGCGAAACTATTGGCAACACATTGCGGCAAAGGCTTAACATGTGGCGCCCATGTAAGAACAATTTTGGGTTTGCCCCCATCCGCTAAAGGCGAGTTAAGCAAGCTTTCTTTAATTGTAATTACATCTGTCAAACTTTGTAATGGATGCAATGTTGCGCTTTCCAAACTGATTACAGGAACACCACAATATTTTATGAATTGCGTAATGTATAATTCACTATAGTCATCTTCACGATTCTTTAATGATGGAAATGTTCTGATGCAAAGAATATCAAAATAACTTCCCAGCACCGGCGCAGCATCTTTAATATGTTCAACCGTGCTGCCGCTCATAATGGCGCCTTCTTCAAATTCAAGCGCCCAACCTTCTTTATCAACATTAAAAACAATCGCATCCATTCCAAGATTGGCAGCCGCAACTTGTGTGCTTAACCTTGTGCGCAAGCTTGGATTCAAAAACAATAAACCAATGCGTTTGCCTGCGCCTAAAGTTTTATCTTTTAACGGATCAGCTTTATACATCAATGCTTTTTCAACTAATGCGTTGATCGCCTCCCCTAAATCCTCTCCGGTGGAGGGGACTTTTTGCAGATCGTAAACAGAAGTAAATTGTTTCAATGTTGAAATTATTTTTTATGTAGTCAACTGCGCTGCAGATGGCATCACGGTTGTGTCACTCCCTTGTACTGCAGATACGCTATTCAGCATTCGCTTCAACACTTTTCATCTCTTCAATAGCTTCATTCAATGTATCTAAAAATTCATCAACCTGTTTGCGTGTAATATTTAATGCAGGTAACAAACGAATTACGTTTGGTTTTGCTTCACCGGTGAAGATGAAATAATCCATCAGTAATTTTTTGCGCAAATCTTTAATGTCTTCCGGCACATCAAAACCAATCATCAAACCCTTGCCACGCACTTTATCAATTCCATCAATACTCTTTAATTTATTGATAAGATACATGCCACGTTGCTTGCTCATTTCAATCAAATTATCTCTTTCGATAACTTCCAACACAGCCAACGCAGCGGCGCAAGCCAAATGATTTCCGCCGAATGTTGTACCTAACATTCCGTGCTTTGCTTTAATATAAGGCGCAATTAAAATTCCACCAATCGGGAAACCGTTGCCCATGCCTTTTGCCATTGTATAAATATCAGCATTCACGCCAGCGTGATCTGCCGCAAAGAATTTCCCGCTTCTTCCATAACCACACTGCACTTCATCGGCAATAAACAATGCATCATTAGCATCACACAAATTTCTAATCAGCTTTAAAAAACTTTCAGATGCGACATTGATTCCGCCAACGCCCTGAATAGCTTCAACAATCACGGCTGCAACTTTATTTCCATTTGTTTGAAAATATTCTTTTAATGCAGCTTCATCATTAAAAGGAAGAAAATCTATGTTTGATGTTTCATTTACCGGTGCCACAATATTTTTATTATCGGTTGCTGCAACAGCCAATGAAGTTCTTCCATGAAACGCTTTATTAAAAGCAACAATTTTCTTTTTGCCTGTATGAAATGATGCAAGCTTCAAAGCATTTTCATTGGCTTCGGCACCACTGTTTACCAAGAATAATTGATACTCATCTTTGCCGCTAACCTTGCCTAATTTGTTCGCCAACTCTTGCTGAATCGGAATATGAACAGAGTTAGAATAGAAAGCGATTTTGTTCAGTTGGTCTTCAATTCTTTTCACCCAATGTTCATTGGTGTGACCAATGCTAATCACTGCATGACCACCATAAAGATCTAAGTACTGCACTCCATTTTCATCCCAAACATAAGAGCCTTGCGCTTTTGTAATGGTGATGTCGTTCAAAGGATACACGTCGAATAATTTCATAAGTATAATTGTATAATAAGTTTAAAAATAATTTGCTTTTAATTTCAGACCAGTCTTCTCATCAAGACCAAACATTAAATTCATGTTTTGAACTGCCTGTCCACTTGCACCTTTTAATAAATTATCAAGCGCCGTATGCACTACTAATTTAGTGCCCACTTTTTCCAATTGAATAATACATTTATTTGTATTCACAACCTGTTTTAAAAAGATCGCATCGTTACTTATAAAAGTGAATGCTGACGCTTTGTAAAAATCCTGATACAATGCGTTCAACTCATTCAGTGATTTTTCGCAGTGAACTGTTGAACTTACAAATATGCCACGTGTAAAATCTCCGCGCCAGGGCACGAAAGATAATTCTATGTTATGATTGGATTGTAATTGTGTTAGCGATTGCACGATCTCGCCAAGATGCTGATGCGCTAATGTTTTATACGCCTGGATATTATTTGCACGCCAGCTAAAATGCGATGTTGCAGACAACGATTGTCCTGCACCTGTTGAGCCAGTGATGCCTGTTGTATAAATTTCATCCAATAAGTCTGCTTTTGCCAGTGGCAATAATCCTAATTGAATTGATGTTGCAAAGCAACCGGGATTAGCAACATTGTGTGCGGTTTTAATTTGTTCTTTATTTAATTCAGGTAAACCGTAAACAAAGCTACGAGCCTTGAGCTTTGAGCTTTGAGCAAGACGAAAATCGTTTGCTAAGTCGATAATTTTTATGTTAGCTGAAATAGTATTTTCTGATAAAAACTTTTTTGAATCGCCATGACCAAGACAAAGAAATAATACATCAATGCCCGCATCCCCTAAAGGGGTGAGATCATCCGTAAATTTTAAATCGGTTTCACCAATTAAATCCTGGTGAACTTTATAAACAGGATTGCCGGCGTTGCTTTTACTATGAATAAAATTTATATCAGTATTTGGATGATTGATCAATAAACGAATCAATTCACCGCCGGTATAACCAGCGCCACCAATAATACCAACATTAATTTTCTTCATCATCAGAACAATTAAACCTGTCGTTGTTTGTAGAAGGTTGCGAACTTAGAATAAATTCAAGATCACTGTTTGTGTTATTTATTATGCAATGTTTTTTACCTGCTTCAATGTGAAAACCTTCATTTTCTTTTACTGAAAAAATTTTGCCATCAACTTCAAATGTTGCAATTCCTTTCAATATAAAAAAGAACTGCTGCGATTTTTTATGATAATGTAAACTTTCTGCGGTGTGTGCCGGCATCAGTTCCTGTTTTACAGATAAATCATCTGTATCAACGAAAACCCAGCCATCACAATTGTTTCCCCATTTGTAATGATGCGAAGCGTTATGTTTATTTAGAACCTGCATTGAGTTATAAGTTGTAGGTTTTAAGTTGTAAGTAAAGGCAAAACTTATTACTTACAACTTATCACTGTTTAAGAAATTATACATCGCTGTTTGGTTACCAAAAATTTTGCTGAAGCCACGCACATCTTCGCCGGTGAAGCCTGTATTCATTTCACCATATTTTCCAAACTTGCTGTTCATTAAATCGTGTTCGCTTTCTATGCCGATGATTTGAAAACGATACGGCATCAATTGTACAAACACATCGCCTGTTACATTTTGTTGTGAACTTTGTAAGAACGCCTCAATGTCTCTCATCACAGGATCTAATATTTGCCCTTCATGCAACCAGTTGCCGTAAAAATTGGCTATATTATCTTTCCAGCTTAATTGCCATTTTGTAAGCACATGTTTTTCTAATGCATGATGTGCTTTGATGATAACCATTGGCGCTGCTGCTTCAAAACCAACGCGCCCTTTTATACCAATGATGGTGTCGCCGACATGAATGTCTCTTCCAATTCCAAACGGACCAGCAATGCTTTGTAAATATTGAATAGCTTCCGATGGATGATTAAATGTTTTATCATTTACAGCAACCAGCTCACCTTTTTCAAAATGTAATTTTATTTCTTCGTTATCGTGCTTTGTTACTTGTGTTGGATAGGCTTCTTCAGGCAACAAACCTTTTGAGTTTAATGTTTCTCTTCCACCAACACTCGTTCCCCACAAACCTTTGTTGATTGAATATGCGGCTTTCTCAAAATTCATATCAACATTCTTCTTCTTCAAATATTCAATTTCTTGTTCGCGGCTTAATTTCAAATCACGTATGGGCGTTATAATTTCAACATTCGGAATCATGATATGAAAAACCATATCAAAACGCACCTGGTCGTTGCCGGCACCGGTGCTGCCATGTGCAACTGCGTTTGCGTTTAGTTTTTTTACATGTTCTGCAATGTGCAAAGCCTGTACTAATCTTTCAGCACTTACACTTAAAGGATAAGTGTTATTCTTCAATACATTTCCAAACACCAAATATTTTATAATGCGATCGTAATATCCTTTAACTGCATCAACAGTGGTGTGTGTTTTTACACCAAGCTTGTAAGCATGTTCTTCAATCTTTTTTAATTCTTCTTCATCAAAACCGCCGGTATTTACAATAATGCTGTGCACTTCATAACCTTTATCTTCAGTTAAATATTTTACACAGAAACTTGTATCTAAACCGCCGGAAAAACCAAGAACAATTTTTTTCATTTCTGATTACTGATTTGTTGATGTGTGATTTTTAATTATGCTGAATGATATTCGATACGTGATTAAGAAAACAATATGGAGAACAATGAAACAAATGAACGCTTCTGCTTTTGCTCATCTTCTTTTGGTTTTTCTTTTTTACGAAAGGCTTGCAGAAACTTGCTTTGTTTAAGCTTCATCAGGCGCTCTAACACTTTACTTTTTTGTTCAAAATATTGTTGTGTTTCTTTAGGCTCGTAATGGTCTGAAGGATCATACAGCATAGCGGTACACATACAATTTTTGCGCTCTTTGCTCATTAATATATCATAGTTCACGCAGCTTTTGCAGCCGCTCCAAAAAGTTTCATCTTGTGTAAGCTCAGAATAAGTTACCGGCTCATAACCAAGATCGCTGTTGATCTTCATTACAGCAAGACCGGTTGTTAACCCAAATATTTTTGCATCAGGATATTTCTTTCTTGACAGTTCAAATATCTTTTGCTTTATCTGTTTTGCCACGCCTGTTTTTCTGAATGCAGGCGACACAATCAAACCACTGTTGGCAACAAATTTTCCGTGGCTCCATTCTTCAATATAACAAAAGCCCACCCATTCATTGTTTGCAGTAAAAGCAATTACTGCTTTTCCTTCAATCATTTTTTCGATGATATATTGAGGGCTGCGTTTGGCAATACCGGTGCCGCGGGCTTTGGCAGATTCCTCCATTTCTTTCACAATCGTTTCAGCGAAATCAGAATCGCCACTATTGGCTATACGTACTATAATATTTTGTTCCACTTTGTTTGTTTGATGATATTCGAAATTGGATTGGCGTAACACAATTCGTGCTACAATGTGCATGAGCATGCATGAATTAAGCGATTAAATTCTCGGTCGTCGTGCCGGTCGGAAACAAAATGGATTGGGCAAGTTAACAACACTCATTAATGTGTAATGAGAAACATGTAGATTGTTATGTGTTGTGTTCTGTTTCAACTTCAGTTCAAGATAAATTGTGAACCAATAATTTTTTGAAGCTGTAAAATTAATGATGTTTAAAATATAAGGCGTTAAATTTTTTTATAAATGCAAACACCTGTTCGCTTATGGAGTGTTGTTATAGAATTTAGTTTGATGATTCACTGCTTTGCGACCATAATCTTGCGCCCCCTTTTATGCCTTCACGGTTATTTACTACAAACATATTTTCTTCAAGTTCAAAATCTATATTTTTTGCAAGCCCACCACTGATGTATAATCGATCATAATTAAAAACCGTTTTTAAAATGGCAAATACTTTTTTCAACCTGTAATTCCAGTGATCTTTTCCTTTTTTATTATAAGCAGCTTCGCCTATATATTGATCGTAATCTTTATCTGTTTTTACAGGATGATGTGCAATCTCAAAATGCGGTAATAATTTTCCATCCATTAAAAGTGCGGTGCCGAAACCAGTACCAAGTGTTATCATCATTTCAAGTCCTTTACCACTTACCATTCCGATGCCTTGCAGGTCTGCATCATTTACAACTTTGCACGGGTTATTTAGCATTGATGCAAGTTGATTTTGCAGATCGAAATCCTGCCAATATTCCGTACCGAGATTAGGTGCTGTTTTAACAACACCGTCTCTTACATAACCAGGAAATCCAGCAGATATTCTATCGTACTCCGGTAAATCTTTTACCAGTTCCCGGATCGTGTTCAACATATTTTCCGGTGATGACGGTTGCGGTGTTGGCAATCTTTTATAATCAGAAATTGTTTCGCCTTCTGCATTTAGAATTGTTGCTTTAACATGCGAGCCACCAATATCAATCGTTAATATTTTCATAGATGAATTGCTTTGCATAAGATTTCAAGATTAGCGTCAATATTAATGCAGAATATTTTTATTTAATCATTCCCACTTAAACAGTTTTACACATAACATGGTTATTAATATTGCCCATATACATAAACCAATAATTTGTGCGGGCATTTGCCAGATGTGTGTGTTCTCAAAAGCAATTTTTCTCATGCCATCTACAAAAAATGTGAGTGGCAAAATATTGCAGCATTGCTGCAACCAGTACGGATAATTTTCAATTGGAAAGAAGAGACCACATAATAAAATTTGCGGAAGTGTTACGGTGTTTGCAATGGGTGCAATTGCGCTTTCATTTTGCACAACACCACTGATAATAAAACCCATACCCATAAATATTATTAACCCCAAAACAGAAAATGCAAGCATTTCCAAAACTGTAAATAAGCCGTTAATCAATGTAAAGTGAAAAGCGAAATAACCGAGTGCGATCATTATAGTAAAGCTGATGAGTTGAAAGAAAAACCTGCTAAGGAATTCGCCTAAAATAATATATGTCCTGCTAATGGGCGTTGCTGATAATCTTTTTAAAACAAGTGTTTTTCTTAAGCTGAATAAAATAAAAGCAGAACCAAAAACGCCAGCCATTAATAAAGAAAAACCAAGTTGACCGGGAAGAATAAAATCTATTTGCCGGTAAGTGCGACCTGGTAATTGAATGTTGTGAAGCGATGCGGCAGATAAATT
This sequence comes from Parafilimonas sp., assembly GCA_035547495.1. Classification (GTDB taxonomy): domain Bacteria; phylum Bacteroidota; class Bacteroidia; order Chitinophagales; family Chitinophagaceae; genus Parafilimonas. Next base: position 15,866 of record DASZUY010000380.1, read on the forward strand.
TGATGGAAAAATTTTTGTGTTGATTGAAGTAATGGCATTCGTTAATAATGTTTGTAAAAGTTTGTTGGCGTCAGCAGAAGATGTGCTTGATGTTGTATAAACATTATAATGCGGAAACTGTGTTTGCACAGCATCTTTTTGAATATTTAAAATGGCAGTGAGTCTTCCTTTTTTTAGTGCATCTGTTGCATCTTGTTGTGATAAACTGCTATCAATTGTAATGTTAGTGATGTTTGTTATTGCTTTATAAATCCCGTTGGATGTATCGCAGTTTTTTGCCAATGCCACTTTTAGTTCAACGATTGTGTTGTCTACCATCGAACCAAAAACAACAATAAATATTATTGGAAACAGTAAAGAAAAAACAACAGAAGTGGGACTTCTTAAAGTTGCTTTTAAACTTGCTTTTGCTAATACAAGTGATGCATGCAGCGGTTTATGTTGCAAAGGCATCAACAAATGTAAAAGAAATGAAGGTTGATTTTTTTTAAGAATTGTTCCGTTTATTTCAAATCCAGTTTGATGTTCAATTCTTCCAACTGTTTTTCATCAATGGTTGAAGGTGCATCAATCATCACATCTCTGCCCGAATTATTTTTTGGAAAGGCAATAAAATCGCGAATGCTTTCGCTGCCACCAAGAATAGCACACAACCTGTCGAAGCCAAATGCAATACCACCATGTGGCGGCGCACCGTATTCAAAAGCGCCTAATAAAAATCCGAATTTATGTTGCGCTTCCTCTTTACTCATGCCTAATGCTGCAAACATTTTTTCCTGTAATTCTCTTTGAAAAATTCTTATAGAACCACCGCCAATTTCATTTCCATTTAAAACAATATCGTAAGCATTTGCTTTGATGTTTGCGTAAGGATGCTCTAAATATTTTTCCGCATTTTCAATAACAGGATTATTATTAATCATCACATCAATATCTGCAGGTTTCGGAGATGTGAAA
>DASZUY010000381.1:0-5518 GCA_035547495.1 Parafilimonas sp.
ACTTAGCATTGCAATCAGAACTAAAACAACTGTAATGACAGACTTAGAGAAGTATTACAACGAGCAAATCAAAACGTTTGCCGCACAACCGTTTCATCAATTAACACAAAACCAAATCAACTGCATACGAACCAGTTCAGGTTTTGTATTTTGGAAATGGAGAAAAACAATTTCAGAATTATCTAAAGGAATAAAGCAACGCTTTTCTTTTTAGGTTGTTTATTTAGTTGTTTTCCGGTGAGCGTTTTTGTAATCCGCAGTTATTATTTACAATAGCTGTACGGATTTTTTAAAAGGCAGATAATTGTTTTATCTGCCTTTATTTTACTATTGAAGCGCATTTAAGAATCACTTCATGGAATGAAATATACAATAATGAAAAGAGGCTGACTTTTATATGAGCCTCTTTTCTCAAATTATTTTGTTACCAAACTTTTATACGTTCGCTTTCTGGTTTATACATTTTATCACCAGGTTGTACATTAAATGCATTGTACCATGCATCAATATTTGATACAGGTCCATTGCAACGGTACATGCCCGGCGAATGCGGATCAACTAAAATTAATTGCGCAGCATAATCAGGCAAAATATTACTTCTCCAAACCTGCGCCCAGCTTAAAAAGAAACGTTGATCTGGTGTAAAACCGTCGATCTTTTTATTGCTCTTTCCTTCATCTGTTTTTTTGAAAGCTTCATAAGCAATATTTAAACCGCCGAGATCTGCAAGGTTTTCTCCGAGTGTTAAATTGCCGTTTACATGCAAGCTGTCGTTTACAGTAAATGCATTGTATTGCGCTACCACTTTATCTGCACGTTCAGTAAAATTTTTTGCATCAGCTTTCGTCCACCAATCTTTTAAATTTCCATCAGCTGCATATTGTCTTCCTTCATCATCAAAACCGTGTGTAAGTTCATGACCAATTACTGCGGCAGCACCGCCATAATTTATAGCGTCATCAGCATTTGCATCAAAAAATGGAAATTGTAAAATGCCCGCGGGAAAAACAATTTCATTATTCACCGGGTTATAATATGCGTTGATTGTTGGCGGCGTCATTCCCCATTTTGTTTTATCAACTGGTTTGCCCATGCGGTTAACCATATCATTATATCTCCATTCATCAATACTTTGCAAACTGCCCAATAAATCGTTGCGATTAATAACAACGCCGGGATAAGTTTCCCATTTATCAGGAAAGCCAATTTTATTTACAACCGCATTTAATTTCATTAGCGCTTGTTGTTTGGTTGAATCGCTCATCCAATCCAGGCGATTAATTCTGTCAGCAAAAGTTTGCTGCACATTTTTTACAAGCGCCAGCATGCGTTGCTTTGCCGCATCATTAAAATATTTTTGAACGTACAATTGTCCCAACAACTCACCAAGGTTTCTGTCTACCAACGAACTCATGCGTTGCCATCTTGGTGTAATTTGTTTTTGGCCTGATAAAACGCGATTAAATTCAAATTGCCTGTTTACAAAATCGCTGCTTAAATAAGATGCAGCATTTTTAATAACCGCCCATTGCAAATATGCTTTCCACACATCAACAGGCACAGCACTTAAAAGAGCATTTGTTGTTTTGAAAAATTCAGGATTGTTACACAAAATACTATCCGCGTCAGGAACTTTCATTTCAGTAAGCATAGCTTTCCAATCGAGTGTAGGTGTTAGTTTATCAAAGTCTGCGATTGAAAATTTATTGTACGTTTTAATCGGGTCTCTCATTGCTACACGGCTCATTTGTGCTTTTGCAAGTGCAGTTTCGAGATTTAAAATTTCCTGCGCTTTTTTGTGTGCAGTCGCTTCATCATCGCCAACCAACTTAAACATATCTGTTATGTACTTTACATATTCTGTTCGAATGTTTGTGCTGCGTGCATCATTCTTTAAATAATAATCTCTGTCTGGCAATGAAGTACCACCCTGAGACAATTGCGGAATATATTGATTAACGTTCTTATCATCCTGCCCTACACCAAACCCAAACAAAATTCCGCCTATGCCTTGTGTGCGCAGCGTTTCAATTTCATGCAAAACCTCATCATACGATGTAATCGCATTTAAACTATCTAACTGCGGTTTAATAGGAGTGTAGCCTAATTTATCAAGCGCTGTGCTATCCATGGCAGCAGCATATAAATCTCCCACCCGCTGATGCAATGAATCTTGCGATGCATTTTTTGATGCATCTTCTAACAAAAGTTTTAAACGATCCAAACTTGTTTGATACAAGGCATCAAAACTTCCCCAGCGCGTTTTGGATGCGGGCACAGGATTATTTTTGATCCAGTTACCGTTTGCATACAAATAAAAATTATCGCCGGGTTTAACGGAAAGATCCATGTTCGCAGGATCAATAAACTTGAAATCCTTGCCTTGCTGCGCGTTCGCAAAGTTTAGAGTAAATAAAAAGAAAAGGGTAATTCCACTTGACAACAATCTTTTCATAATAAAAAAATTTTTGCGCTAATGTAAGCATTGAAAAATTTGTGCTTAGAGAAATTATTTCACTCTTATAAATGAAAAAAATGAATTGACTATCTTTATAAATTTATATTGTTGCCATGAATGTTTTCCAAATTTTATATGATGAGTTTATTGGTTTTTTCGGCATCGGTCATGTAATTGATGTTGTAAAAAGCGGCGACTATAGCAGCCTTCTCACTTTTGATGGAATACTTTCTGTTATTGGTCCGTTCATGCCTTTTTTATTAGTGATAGAATTAATAAGAGCTGTAGTATATAAAAGATTTAAGATTGATGATTACCGTATTCCTTTTTTCATTTTTGTAGCGAACAGGTTTGTTTCAAGGTTTATTTCTATTGCCATGGTAGCACTGTGTATTGGTTTGTTTGAAAAGCATTCAATTTTCAAAACAACATTTACATGGTATTGGTTGATCTACGGATATATTATTTGGGAGTTCTCACATTTTATTTATCATTTTCTTGCGCATAAAGTAAGGTTGTTGTGGTGCTTGCACTCAACACATCATGCACCGGAAAGCATGAACCTTTCTGTTTCGTATGCACATTTTTTTCTTGAAGCGCCTTATGCAGATTTTATTCGCACATCCATTTGCATATTGCTTGGTGTAAATCCGCCGCTGTTATTTTTTATTATGTTTATTGATGGAACGTGGGGCGCATTTATTCATGTTGGAGAAAATATTATTAAAGATGGGCGGCTTGGATTTTTAAACAAAATTGTTTTAACGCCTTCACATCATCGGGTGCATCACGCAAGAAATATTGAATACATGGATACCAATTTTTGCAACCTGCTTAATATTTGGGATAAAGTGTTTGGTACATTTCAACCAGAAAAAAAAGAATTGCCTGTTGAATATGGTATAACCAGAAAAATAAATCCGCGCAATTTTTGGGATGTTTATTTTGGTGAGATTTATTATCTCGCAAAAGATGTATATCATGCGCCGGGTATAAAAAATAAATTCTTATACATTGTTATGCCGCCGGGCTGGAGTCATACCGGCAATCATAAAACGGCAAGAGCCATAAAGAAAAAATTAAAAGAAGAAAAGATCAATATCTACATTAGTGAAACTACGCAATCTCCCACGCGAGTGCACTTGCACCAAGAATAGCAGCATCAGATTCTTTTAAATGGCTTACCAGAATTTTTACTTTGTTTTGAAAAACTTTTATAAGATTCGCTTCCATACTTTCTCTTGTTGGCTTAAGAATTAATTCACCTGCTTTTGTTAAACCACCGAAAAGTATGATTGCTTCAGGGCTTGAGAACATTACAGCATTTGCCAATGCAAGCCCTAAGATTTTGCCAGTAAATTCATATACTTTTTTTGCAAGTTCATCACCTGCAATAGCGGCTTCATAAACTTTTTTAGAATCAATTTGATCAGCAGGAATCTTTCTTAACGTGCTTGGCGTTTTTGTATTCTTCAACATTTCTAATGTTGTTAATCGTACACCTGTTGCAGAGGCGTAACTTTCCAATGAGCCTTTTTTTCCGGTACCTTCATGCATTCTTCCATCGGGAATTACAATCGTGTGTCCAAGCTCACCGGCAAAACCATCATGACCATAAATTAATTTTCCGTTTGCAACAATGCCGCTGCCAACACCGGTACCAAGCGTGATCATTATAAAATCTTTCATGCCTTGCGCCGCACCATAAATCATTTCACCTTCTGCGGCAGCATTTGCATCGTTTGTTAACGTTACATTCAATTTAAATTTATCTTCCAAAAGTTTTGCAAGTGGTATAACACCTTTCCATGGAAGGTTTGGTGCATATTCAACAGTGCCCGTATAAAAATTTCCGTTGGGTGCACCAACACCAATGCCTTTCATTCTTCCGATGCCACCGGCTTTATCGATCAAGATTTTTACATTGTTGTAGAGATCATCAATAAATGTTTCAACCTGCGAATGTTTTTTTGTTGATATGGAACCTGAAAATAAAACGTTACCCACGTGATCTACAATTCCAAACTTAGTGCCTGTGCCGCCAATGTCAATACCAATTGCCAACGGGTCTAACGTAGATTTTGATGAAGCCATTTCTATTTCTGATTTATTGATTTCTGATTTTAGATTTGGTTTTGAATTTACTACTGTAAACTGGTTAATGTCCTCCTGACATTTGCATGTCAAAGTCAAGACCTTGTTTTTTTAATATACCTCTTACTGCCCATGCAAAGAAACCAATGTAAGCAAAGCAAATAACTGCTACAATATATGATTGATGTATGCCGATAATATCAGCAAGCTTACCTTGTATTGGCGGAATGATTGAACCACCCAATATCATCATAATTAAAAATGCTGAACCTTGTGTGGTATATTTTCCAAGACCTGCGATTGCCAGAGCGAAAATGCCGGGCCACATGATTGAGCAGAATAAACCACCGCTTAAAAATGCGTAAATAGAAATCATGCCTGTTGTAAACAACCCTATTAGCATAGCAATAATGCCAAACCCTGCAAATAGTAATAACATTTTCGCGGGCTTTTCTTCAGAAAGAAAAAATCCTGCAATCTGCACAAATACACATATAATATACCAGTACAATGGTTCCATATTATTCTTCGCGATTGCATTCACACCTAACACAACACCAAAACCAATTAATGGAACAAGTACAAGCAAAAAGTTTTTCATTGATTTCGATGGATTGAAAACAGGAATCGAACCTGCCCATCTTCCGATCATTAAACTACCCCAATACATAGAAATAAAAGGAGCAATAGTTGCAGCAGGCATACTTCCATATTCGGGCTGCGCTAATAATTGTCCCATATTACTTGCAATAGTTACTTCAACACCCACATACATAAAAATGCCAAGCATGCCTAACACAAGTTGTGAATATTTCATGGCACCCCAGCCTTCGCTATTTTTTGCAGCACGCCTGTTTGCATAAATAAGGCACGCAACAATTACAACAAATGAAGCAAGCAACCATTTTAAGCGATACATTTCTAATGCATGCATTGCAACAGTATCACCTGTCGGTTCATGTTTAT
>DASZUY010000382.1:0-9324 GCA_035547495.1 Parafilimonas sp.
TTAACGCGACGAATAGTTAATGGATAATGCTTGGCGCCTCCCTGCAAAATATACCACATCAGGTTCTTGAAAATATCTTTCTTAATTAAGATCGCCGTGCCTTTCGTAGTTTCTAATATATCTGCATTATCAGGAAAACCCTGCAACGCATCCAGGTAAGTATCAAGCTCATAATTCAAACAACATTTCAACCTTCCGCATTGCCCGCTCAATTTTGTTTGATTGATAGAAAGATTTTGATAACGCGCTGCGGTTGTAGTTACGCTTTTAAAATCAGTTAACCAGGTACTGCAACATAATTCCCTTCCACAACTACCGATGCCGCCAACTTTTGCGGCGCCCTGGCGAATACCAACCTGCCGCATTTCGATCTTCAGTCTAAACTCACCGGCATAACGTTTAATTAATTCCCTGAAATCAACACGATCGTCCGCAGTATAAAAAAAAGTTCCTTTCTTACCGTCTGCCTGAATCTCTACTTCAATCAACTTCATATCAAGATTCAAGCTTTTTGCGATAACGCGGCTTAAGGTTAATGCATCTCTTTCACGCGCTTTATTTTTTTCAAAGAGTTCAAGATCTTTTTCATTGCTTAGTCGCAAGATTTTTTTCATATCAATGCCAAACTCGCTAATATTTTTTTTCTTCAACTGAAGCCGAACCAGCTCGCCGGTTAAACTTACTTCGCCCACATCAAAACCATTTACACCTTCTACCGTAACCATGTCGCCTTTTTCAAAATATTGAAGCGAAGCATTTCGATAATAATCTTTGCGGCTGCCGTGATTAAAACTTACTTCAACAATTTTACAGGCGCTGTCAGCATCGCTGATGGGCAAATTCCAAAGCCAGTCGTGCACGTTCATACGATTACAACTGCCGGTGCTACATCCGCCATTACTTTTACAACCATTAGGTTTACCTGTACCGCAATTACCACAGCTCATTGCTAACAATTAATCAATTAAAAAATAAGAAACGATGTGAATTTGGTAAAGCGTACAACAACATTAATTTATGCTGATGCGAAAGGATATAGTTCAAATAACGTTTTCAAAATGTATAACGTTTATATTAAAACTTTTTTGCTGTTTATGTACAGTTACCTGTTGCTTTTATTCTGATCTCAGAATACCAAATCACTTCAATTTCTTTTTCACGCATTGCAAATAGAAAAATTATTTACAATGTTAATCCGTCAAAATTAAAGCATTGTTCTTAATGATATGATATAATTTGATTGTAAGGGCATGAAAAAGCATTTTTGCGTTCGCATTTCGCTCGATGTAATACACTGCTTTATTTAATTCTTCAATGATTGCCTGCTGATGATTTACCGAAGCGATCTTATTAAGCCGTTCTGCAAAATCTTTTTCTGACGCAGCGATAGAAACATTGCCGGCAAATCGAATATGAATGCTTTGCTGCAATAAATGAATGAAATAAAGCAGAAATTGTTTTTGTTTTTCGCGGCCAAGTTTATTTACCTCTTCAATCCATTTTGTTTGCGCCGATGGACCATTCTTCAATGTTGCATTCAACCATTCCCGCAGTAACGATTGCCAGTCTTCAGAAGCGTTTTGCAAAAGTTGCAATGCTTCACGATAATTATTTTGCGAAATGGCGGCAGTTTGTTGCGCTTTTTCTATATCAATACTTCCGCGCTTTATTAATGCGTCCGAAATTTCGGAGGTTTCTAAAGTGTTTAGCTTAATTAACTGACAGCGGCTAAGAATCGTTGGTAAAATCAGGTCTTCATTTTCTGCTACTAATATAAATAAGGTATTTGCCGGCGGTTCTTCAATCAGCTTTAATAATTTATTGCCTTCTTTGCCAAGATACTCCGGCATCCACATCAACAAAATTTTATAAGGGCTTTCAAAACTTTTTAAATTGAGTTTGTGAATAATGTCATTGCATTCTTCCGCCGTAATATTTCCCTGTTTATTTTCTGCACCGATGAATTGCAGCCAGTCGTAAACATTACCATATGCATATTGTTGAATGAACTCACGCCACTCTTCAATATAATCTGTGCTCACAGGTTTGTCGCCTGATTTTTTTGGAATAACCGGGTATGAAAAATGAATATCAGGATGTATATAATTATTAGCCTTCGAAAATGCTGTTTGTTTTTGCATGAAAGCGTCTGCTTCTTCAGGCGTTTTTGGATAAACAGGTTTTATTTCTTCAACAGGTTCGCCAAACAATGATGGTCCTGCATTTTCTTTTGCTGATGAAGGTAACAGGCTTATATATTCTGCAAATGCCAAAGCCAGCGGCAAAGCACCGTTGCCTTCTTTTCCTAAAAACAATAATGCATGGCTTAAACGGTTTTGCTCAACCATTTCCAGTAACTGCAGTTTTGTTTTCTGTTGACCAATAACTTCTGCAAACAACATGCAGCGAAGATAAAGGGAGTTTTGCGTTGCAGGTTTTAGGGAAATGAATTTTGTTTGATGTTACAGCAAACCTTTTACAACTTCAATCACTTTTTCCAAATTACTTGCATCTTGTCCGCCGGCTGTTGCCAAAGTTTTTTGCCCACCGCCACCACCTTTAATTAATGGCGCAATATTTTGTTTGATAATTTTTGAAGCATCCAGATTTTTATCTGCAGATAATTTATCATCAATTAAAATAGCAACAGATGCTTTGCCTTGTATGTTAGCAACAAGCACAACAAAAAACAAACCTTCATGACCTTCTGCAATTAATGCATGTTTTAAATCGAAGGCTAATTTTTTTAAAGCATCGACATTAGTCACTTCAACTTCTTCACCAATAAAACTGATATTGTTGATGAGTTGTATCCGTTGCATTAAAATGTTTCTTGTGTTCTGTAGTTGCTTTGCTTCAAAACTTTCTAACTGTTTTTTTAATTCAGCATTTTCGGTTGCTAAATTTTCAATGGCTTTGGAAATATCTTTCGGATTTTTTAATGCTTCGCGAACAGAACGCATTTGCTCAAACTCTTTCTGAATAAGTGTTTCAGCAGCATTGCCACTCACAGCTTCAATTCGACGAACACCTGCAGCTACGGAAGTTTCTAATTTTATTTTAAAGAAACCAAGTTCGCCCGTTGCGCCAACATGTGTGCCACCGCAAAGCTCAACAGAATATTTTGGGTCGATGATAACAACACGAACAACGTCTCCATATTTTTCTCCAAATAAAGCCATGGCGCCAAGTTTTAATGCTTCCTCTTTCGGCATTTGTTTTATAACGACAGGAATATTCTCACGAATTTTTTCATTCACGATTGCTTCCACTTTTTCAATTTCTTCATCGGTCATTTTTGCGAAATGAGAAAAATCGAAACGCAAATGTTCTGCATTTACCAAACTGCCTTTTTGCTGAACATGCGTTCCCAACACTTTGCGCAAAGCTGCATGCAGTAAATGTGTTGCGCTATGATGAATTGCAGTTTGTTTTCGTTTTGCAAAATCAACTTTGGCAATTATATCATTAGCAATATTTGCAGGAAGCGAATCTGCAAAATGAATAATTAAGTTATTCTCTTTCTTGGTATCAGTAACTATCAACTGTCCATTGTCAACTATCAACTCTCCAGTATCGCCAACCTGTCCGCCGCTTTCTGCATAAAATGGCGTTGCTTCCAAAACAATTTGATATTGTTCTTTGCCTTTACTTTTTACTTTTCTGTATTTGGCAACTTTTGTTTTGAGTTCTGTTGAATCATAGCCAACAAATTCACTTAAAGCCACATCATCATTTACAACAACCCAATCTTCTGTATCAATTGCTGTTGCTGCACGAGAACGATTTTTTTGTTGTTGCATACTTTCATTAAACCCATCTACATCAACTTCAAATCCTTGTTCTTTTGCGAGAAGTTGAGTTAAGTCTAAAGGGAATCCATATGTGTCATATAACTCGAAAGCATCTTCACCTAAAAACTTTTTTTCTAATTCAATTCTATGATTCACATAATCAGCAAATGGGGCTACAAGTTTTAAAGAATGTATTAGTGAATTGAATCTTTGAATCCCTTTTTCCAACGTTCTCAAAAACGCATCTTCTTCTTCTTTTATAACTTTTGTTACAAAATCTTTTTGTTGATTGAGCTCAGGAAAAACACTTGAGAATTGTTTTGCAATGATAGAAACCAATTGAAACAACAATGGTTGTTTATAATCGAGATATGAATAATAATAACGAACAGCTCTGCGAAGAATTCTTCTTATAACATAACCTGCGCCAGTGTTTGATGGCAATTGTCCGTCAGCGATTGTGAAAGCGATTGCACGAATATGATCAGCAATAACTCGTACAGCAATACTTTGTAAACTTGTTGGTTGTAAAAAAACAAGCTCGCTTTGTTGAGTAACTTTTTTTATGGCTTCAATCGTTCCTGCAAAAACATCCGTATCATAATTGCTGTGTTTGTTTTGCAGCACGCGCACCAATCGTTCAAAACCCATTCCTGTATCTACATGTTTTTGCGGCAGCGGTTCAAGACTTCCATTTTTTAAGCGATTGAATTGAATGAATACCACATTCCATATTTCAATCACCTGTGGATTATCTGCATTCACTAAAGTTTTTCCATCAACATTTTTTCTTTCTTCAGCTGTTCTTCCATCATAATGAATTTCGGTACAAGGTCCGCACGGACCAGTATCACCCATCTCCCAAAAATTATCTTTCTTGTTGCCGGGTAAAATTCTGTCTTCTGAAATATGTTTTTTCCATTCATTAAAAGCTTCATCATCTTTTGGCAAACCTTCTTTTGCATCACCTTCAAAAATGGTAACGTATAATTTTTCTTTATCAATCTTTAAAACTTCCGTCAGCAATTCCCAACTCCATGCAATGGCTTCCGCTTTAAAATAATCACCAAAGCTCCAGTTGCCGAGCATCTCGAACATGGTGTGATGATATGTGTCAACGCCAACTTCTTCAAGGTCGTTGTGCTTGCCGCTTACGCGTAAACATTTTTGTGTATCGGCAACGCGTTTGTAAGGCGCTTGTTTATTACCAAGAAAATAATCTTTAAACTGGTTCATGCCGGCGTTAGTAAACATTAACGTCGGGTCATTTTTTATAACGATAGGAGCAGAAGGAACGATTTCATGTCCTTTGCTTTTAAAAAAATCAAGAAACTTTTGCCTTATCTCTGCTGAAGTCATCATCATTAATAATTAAATAATTACGCTTAAATTTTTAAGAACGCCAAAGATAATTGATAAAAATATCAGCAATTTTTAATTAAGGCGCAAGTATCATTTTTAATAAATTGTTTGTACTGATTAAAATTACCTTTGAGCCTTTATAAAAAAGTAAACTGAGTTTGCATTTTGAATTTCACTTCAACTTGTCAATGAAAAACATCAAATACTTCTTTAACACACACACACTTCGTTTTGAAAAATTAGTTACGCCGCTACGTGTAAAGCTGTTGCGCGTATTTGCTTTTTTTGCAACCGCTATTGTTACAGCGGGTATAATTGTGGTGATTGCATTTCAGTATATAGATTCTCCCAAAACGAAATTGCTTGAACAGCAGAACGCAGATTTAAAAGATAATTACACAGTGTTGCAACAACAGGTAAACCTGTTACAACAAAAGATGGACGAACTTTCAAAGCGTGACAATAATGTTTATCGTTCCATATTTGAATCTTCACCCATACCAGATAGTGCACGATTAAAAGCAATGGAAAAATCTAAAGAAATACAGCTTGTAACAAGTCTTGGTGAAACAGATCTCGTAAAAAGTATTGGATCCCAATTAAACAAACTAATACTGCTGGCTGAATACCAGGAAAAAAGTTATAGTGACATTGAAAAGATGGTAAAGAATAAGGAAAAATTATTAGCTGCGATTCCGGCAATACAACCTGTAAGCGATAAAGATTTAACACGTATTGCATCTGGTTTTGGAACACGCATCGATCCTGTTTATAAGGTACCAAAATTTCATGCGGGATTAGACTTTGCCGCGCCAATCGGCACACCCATTTATGCAACGGCAGATGGCGTTGTAACTGATGCAGGTTTTAATGAAGGTGGTTATGGAAACCGCGTAATTATTAATCACGGATTTGGTTATGAAACTTTGTATGGACACATGTATCGCATAAAGGCAAGACAGGGACAGAAAGTAAAACGTGGCGAAGTGATAGGTTATGTTGGCAGCACGGGAAAAAGCACTGGTCCGCATTGCCACTATGAGGTTCACAGAAACGGTACACCTGTGGATCCGGTTTATTATTTTTATAATGATCTTACTCCTGAGCAATATGACCGGTTATTGAAGTTGGCTCAAACGGCTAATCAGAGCCTTGATTAGAAATTGATCAAAATATCTTAAAATATATCTTAAATAAAAAAGGTTGTTTCAAATCTGAAACAACCTTGTATTTAGTTAGTAATTATTTTATTTTGATTTTTTGTAAGACAACATCCATTCATAAATGTTCTTGCCATTTTCTTTGTAATTAGGATCGGTTGCTGTTGTCCATGCGTCATGAGAAGCAGAATTGAATTCAGTTAATTTAGCCCGGATAATAGGATTATAATCGTTGATATATTGAACATAATCTACACTATACCATGAAGGAACGGTAGGATCATTGTTGTTATGAAATGCCCATACTGCCACTGTATCTTCAGCAATGTATTCGCCTTTTTCTGAAGTAGGCCAAGATGCGCCGGCTATTGGTACAATGGCTGTGAAACGTCTACCATTTACCCATGAAGCATCCCATACACCGCCGCCACCCATGCTTAAACCGCATAAGTATACTCTTGAGAAATCTACCCTGTATTTTCTTCCTGCATAATTCAGCATTGCGTCAACGTCAGTGGTTTGTGGCCATGATTTAAATTGAGGAGAAAGGACAATAAATTGGAAAGTAGTGTCATGAACAATAAAATTGGAAGGAAAAGTTTTGTTTGCAATTAGTTTTGGAATAGCATTGTCAGTTATCTTGTTTAAGTCTGAAGTTGATCCGCTCCCTAATTCACCCTGCCCATGTAAAAATATAATAAGAGGATAGCGTTTTTTGGGATGATCATTATAATGGGCAGGCAAAGCCTCAAGATAACCACCAACATTCGGATTAATTGTTTTGGTAATCGGGGTTTGTACCGTTGGCGATGTTTCTGTGTACATATCATCAACCTGTGAAGCTGAAACCGGAGACGACACTGAAACATTGTCTTTTTGACAAGATACCCCTGCAATCACAGTAAATAATACTGCAGCAACAAACATGTTGTTTTTCATAAAATAAAGGAATTTTAGATTTTAATTTTAATGGCAAGTTTATAACTAAAACCATGCAAAAAATTAAAGTTTCCAAAATTTTCCACAAAATGGACAAAAATTGACCGATATGGTGATTCAAGACCACAAATTGGGTACGTCTTAACGAACAATCGTATGCTTAATGAGTAGAATAAGAAAGCTTTTAGCATCGTATTTAAAAAATAATGAACATGTTTTGATATAAGTCGCAGCAGTGCTGCTATTCATTAGATAGTTAGGATTGTCATGAATTATTTAATGTGTCTAATGTTTCCATTCATTCCTGATTAGAATAATAATTATAGTCTTTTAGTAGGGTTTCTAAAAATTCAACAGGTTCGTGGTAATCAGAAATATGTAGCACTTCCCTTATTTTTTCGCTCATGCGTGCAGCAACATCAAATGTTTTATATCTTCTACAATTGTTCAGCACACCTTTAATTGTATTCATGTCACGATCACTCAAAAGCATTACTTCTTTAAACCTAGGTTTATAACCTTCATTTAATTCATGAAAAACTGTATCGTTAATATCTGTCTCGATCTTGGTCTTAATAATTAATGTACCGGCAGCTAAATCACCAAGCCTTTGATTTTTTTTAGTATTCAAAACTGTAAGCAATCCAACTAAACCAAAAAAGAAAAAATCAAACGGGCGCAATAGCCATCTTATTAAATATTGATGCAATGCAGGCCTGCCGCCGTTTTCAGCGATCACTCTTAAACCCATTAACTTTTTACCAATGCTTTGCCCGTTCATCGTGATCTCGAAAAACAAATGATATATAAGTACAGGCACATAAAGCAATAAATAAACAGCGTTTAAGTTATACAGAAACGGCATGTCATTATCAGAAGATTTATGTGCGGCAGTGGTTTTGTCAAGAATATTGTAAACGATAATGCAATAAGTAAAAAGTATAAACAGATCAATCAACCAGGCAAAAAGTCTTTTATGAAATTCAGGTGTTTCAAATTCAAGTTCAATATTAAAACTGGTTGCAATTTTTATTTTTTCCATTGTAAATTAATTCCAGAAGCAAAAAACAAATCTCAAATAAATTCCAATATATAAATATTAAAACAGAAATTGCTTTTGCTTTATTTTTAATATTTTCAAAATAAGTTTTTAGCTGTTCTTGGTGCTCTTAATTTGAATTTTAATACAATGAGGGAAGCCCTTTTCATAAAACGCAACAGACAACGCTGGAAACAAATACAGGATTTTCCCAGTAATCATCCAGACGAAATGGCAAAAGAATTTATACAGTTAGTTGATGACCTCGGCTATAGTAAAACTTTTTATCCCGTAAGTAAAACAACACAATATTTAAATGCAGAAGCCGCTAAAAAATATCTGGCTATTTATCAAAATAAAAAAGAGAATAGAAATCGCATTTTTAGTTTTTTCAAATATACTTTACCACTCATAATTGCAAAACATCAGAAGATTTTATTAATAAGTTTTTGCCTTTTTGTTTTATTTGTTACGATTGGATTTTTTTCGGCAAGGGATGATGAAAATTTTATTCGCCAAATTTTAGGCGATAACTATGTTGATATGACCTTGAAAAATATTAAAGAAGGTCATCCGTTTGGTGTATATGGATATGGCAACGAATTTCTTTCCTTCATTTATATTTTCATCAACAACATGTACGTTTCGCTACTTGAATTTGGGGGCGGTATTTTATTTGCATACCCCACTATTCACAGTTTAATGTACAATGCTGTTATGGTAGGCGCCTTTGAAAACATGTTTTATAATAATGGTTTGCTTGAAAATAGTTTGCTCACAATCATGATTCACGGAACACTTGAACTCTCAACCTTTGTTATTTCCGCTACTTCTGGAATTGTACTGGCAAAAAGCTGGCTTTTCCCCGGCACAATTAAACGTATTGATGCACTAAAACAAGGCGCAAAGGAAGGTTTGATCATCGCAATGTCAAATGTTCCCATGCTTTTCATAGCTGCTTTTTTCGAAGGTTTTATTACACGACATACAGATATGCCGTTGTGGTTGAAAATATTTATTATTACACTTT
>DASZUY010000383.1:0-12926 GCA_035547495.1 Parafilimonas sp.
TATCAGGCTGGGTAAAAGATAAATACACAATGAATGGTGTTGTTGATTGGCGAAGTGTATGGATTGTGCCTGCAGGTATAGCGTTTGCTGTGCTGATTTTATTTACTTTATTTTTTAAAGACAATAGACGAAGTGCAGCACGTGCGGAAGCCGTTGAAATGGTTTAATATCAAGTCAAAATTAAAAGTTCAAAAAGTACATCAGCTTAAATGAAACTCAGTTTAATTTTGACTTCTAACTTTTGAATTTATTATTATGATCGTTCGTATATGGCATGGAAAAACATCGGCTGAAAAAGCAGAAGATTACATGAATTATCTCATGAAGACCGGTATTAAAGATTACCGCTCAACGCCGGGAAATTTAAATGCACAGGTTTGGCAAAAACAGGAAGGTGATGTAACACATATCTGGACAGTTTCCTGGTGGGTGAATGTTGAAAGCATCAGAGCTTT
Organism: Parafilimonas sp.; assembly: GCA_035547495.1. Taxonomy (GTDB): domain Bacteria; phylum Bacteroidota; class Bacteroidia; order Chitinophagales; family Chitinophagaceae; genus Parafilimonas. The sequence continues at coordinate 456 of DASZUY010000383.1, forward strand.
TGCCGGTGAAGATTATGAAAAGGCCAGATATTATAAAGAAGATAAAAAATATCTTTTAGAGTTTGAGCCAACAGTTGAACACTATGAAGCTTTTGGTGAGATCAGGTAGCAAATAACTTCGACGGTATTTTTTTTGCAACCATTTGAAGATGGAAATTTGATTACATCGCTTCTTTGTAAATGCAAAGACTATCTTATAACAATTTTTGCTCTGTTGAAATTTTAAATTCTTTCATATTAGAAATTGCACTTTCGCCATTTAAAAATTCACGATACCATTTACCCGAATCTTTTACGATCCTTTTTTGCGTGGCAAAATCAACATACACAATTCCGAAGCGCGGATAATAACCTTCAGCCCATTCAAAATTATCTGTAAAGCTCCAGATGAAATAACCCTTCACATTAATACCTTCTTGTTTTGCTTTGTAAACTTGCTGAATGTGATCCTGCAAATATTTTTTTCGTTTGATATCATGCACAGAACAATGGCAAACTTCATCCTGAAACGCTGCACCATTTTCTGTAACGATAATTTCTTTTACAGATGAATAAGCGCTAAATTTTTTCAGCATATAATAAATGGCAGGCGGATGAATTTCCCAATTCATTAATGTTCGCTCAACATTTCTTTTATCTGCTCTAATAATTTTTGCGTTGATGAATGGCGTGAAATAAGAATGTGCGACAATTTCTCTTGTATAATTTTGTACTCCGATAAAATCCATGTCAAATTGCAACTTGCTTTCATCGCCATCTTTTATAAACTGCTCAACACGGTTTAATAATTTTAGATCTTTTGTTGGATAACCTAAACCTAACAAAACTTCAATAAAAGCTCTGTTCAATAATGCGTCTGCTTTTTTCGCAGTACAAACATCAGCTTCATTTTTTGTTAGTGGTTCTATTTGCGAGCAGGAAAAGGTTGTTCCTATTTTCAAATCATTTCTAATTGATTTTACAACACGTGCGCCTTCGCTCTGGCACATTGCTGCATGATGCATTGCTGCCAGAAAACTTGACAAACCTTTTTTTCCTGGTGCATGAACACCGAGAAAATAGCCCGCACCCGTAAATACCATGGGCTCGTTTAATATCATCCAATGCTTTACACGGTCACCAAATATTTTAATGCAGAAAGAAACATATTCACTAAACCAACTTATAACATCACGATTTACCCAACCACCTTTTTGTTGTAATGCATGCGGCAGATCCCAGTGATATAATGTAATCCACGGCTCAATGCCAAGCTCTAAACAAAAATCAATGATGCGGTTATAAAATTCAACACCGTTATCATTGATCTTTCCAATACCATTGGGAAAAATTCTGCTCCACGATAAAGAGAACCTATAATTAGGAATGCAAAGTGATTGCATTAAAATCAAATCCTGTATATATCGATTATAAAAATCGCAAGCAATTTTTGCATGATGATTTTGATAGATCTTTTTCTTCTGCGCTGTAAAAACGTCCCAGATAGAAGCACCTTTTCCATCTGCATCATGTGCACCTTCAATTTGAAATGCAGCCGTTGAGACGCCCCATTTAAAATCTTCACCAAAATCGCTTGTTGTGATTTCCATTGCTATGCACTCAGTTGTGTCATTATTCTTTTTAAAGTAATTTTCCTGAATTTTTTTTCGGAACTGATCTTCTTACCCAAAGAAATGGCGCGGGACACAGCATGTTTTTTCAGGATCATATCAATTATTTTTTCTGTATGGTCAGGGTAATTAACTGTAATCTTCGCATCTGAATCAATCCAGTCTTTTATTTTTTCAAGATGCTTTTTCTTCAAGCTTTTTATTACGGGTACGCCGATTTCTTTTAATGCTGCGGCATTGCAATGTTGCTCGTATTGATTCTTCATTGGTATCACCATCAGCTTCTTTTTTAAGAACAAAGCTTCGGCGGGCGTTTCAAAACCTGCGCCGCATAAAACGCCTGTTGCATTTGCCATACTTTGTATAAACGCATCATTGTTTATTGGAAAAACGGAAATGTTTTTTAAATGAGTTTCTTTTTTGTTATGCTTCGAAAAAACTTCCCATTTCGTTTTTGGAAATTCACTCAAAATTTTTACGATTCTTTCATCATCATAAGCAGGAAGATAAACGGTGTAATGTTTTTTATTTTTTGCATCGAGTTCTCTTATCTGTTGTCTAATTACAGGTGTGAAAATGTTTTTATCATAACTCTTGAAATGAAAACCATATTGCGCACTTGTGGGCGCATAATTTTTTAAGATCGATCTGCCCAATACATCAACATGTTTTGGCTGTGGCGCATTTACATTTAAAACTGCTGCCTGGTGGCTTAAACTTATACACTCTTTATTTTTTAAATAACAAGCCCATGCAGATACGGGTTCAAAGTCGTTTAACACGAGATCATATTTTTCAACAGGCAAACTGTTTATTTCTTTAAACAATTTTCTGATGTTACTTTTTTTATAAGTCTCTAAAAGATCAACGCCACCATTCTTTCCGAAAATAAAACTCAAGCCTTTGAACCTGTAATTGATTTCATGCGGCAAATCAACATCAGCCTGTGTTCCACTAACAAGAATATCAATATCGCCTTTTGTTTGTAAAATAGGAATGATATCTCTCGCCCTGCTTAAATGCCCGTTGCCCGTGCCTTGTATCGCATACAATATTTTCATGAACGCATCAGCTTAAACTCTTGTAATAAATTATCGAACAACACTTCGTTTGAAAGTTCGCTTTCTTCTAACTCCTCCGCTTCTTCTTTTTCAAACTCAGCATCTGAATATTTATAAATCGTCCACTCGCCGTTTGTATATTCAAGTGCTGTTAAATTTTCTATCCAGTCGCCCGAATTCAAATACATGATAGAACCATGTGCATTTGTCAACTCGCGCATTTCGGGCTGATGTATATGTCCGCATACCACATAATCGTAATGATTAGAAATACCAATGTCTGCTGCTGTTTGTTCAAAATCATTAATGAACTTTACAGCGCTTTTTACGCTGTTCTTAATTCTTTTCGAAAAAGACAATTTGCCTTTCTTAAATATTTTTTCTGAAATAAAATTCGCAAAGCGATTAATTAAGATCAAAGTATCGTAACCAATTGCACCAAGCTTTGCCAGCCACTTTGAATGTTGCATTGTAACATCAAAAACATCACCATGAAATATCCACGCCTTTTTATTATCCTGCAGTTCGAGCACAACCTTGTTCACCACATTAAATGAACCCATTTTAAAACCAACAAACTTGCGCATCATTTCATCGTGATTGCCGGTAACATAATACGTTTTTGTTCCCTTGCTCAGCCAATTCATAAAAACCTTTATCACTTTCATGTGGCTCTTCGGAAAGTAACTTTTACTGAATTGCCAGATGTCGATAATGTCGCCGTTTAATACAACAGTTTTTGGTTTAATACTTTTTAGATAGCGGAGTAATTCTTTGGCGTGGCAACCATACGTTCCGAGGTGAACGTCGGAGATAACAAGCACATCGATCTTTCTTTTTTTATTTTTCATTTATTGAATTTATAATACCTGAAAAATGAATAAAAGCTATGCATGCGTAGTAAAAGCATTTTTGAAATGATGTTTGCAAAGAGATTATTCAGTTTCATAAAATGTATTTTAAAGTTTGAAGCGAAGAAGAGGCTGAACCGGAGATTTCGGAATTTATATTTTGCTACACTTTTATGGTTGATTGGAGTGTACAACAATGCAAAGTTGAGATTTGTATTTCAACTTAATCGTTAACCTATATTATTAAAATATTAAGAATTGCCCTACCGAGAAGCTCATCGCTTCAATGAGTAATGCTGTATATATAAAAAATATAAGCGCTTATATAATTTTATAAGCGCTTATACCTTGAAGTAACTTTGAACAAAAGCAACAAAAGTTAGCTTACAACTTGACCAGAGCTACACTATTTTTTGCCCGTTAAAGATTTAATGAAGTCGGTTTCCTTTTCATCGTAAGGTGTTCCGTCTTTTCTAAAAATATCATGAAACCAAACCTTTGGCTCATCACCATTTGGCATTGGTGTATCCCACGCATATTTCGTGTTTGTTTTACCTGTAACCAAACCCCAATTGATCGCGACAATTTTATTTTCTTTTAATAAAGGCATGATGGTAAAGAACGTACTGTTGCGCAACCGCGCCATATATTCTGTGCACACTAACGGTCGTCCATATTTTTTTAAAGTATCAATTGTTTTGCGATGCACATCAACAGGATTATAATCATGATAACTGATAACATCTGAGTTTGCTAATTGATATGCATTCAAATCTTTTAAGTCGCTGTTCCAAACACCGGCAGTTAAAGGTTGATCGGGATTGATGGTTCTTCCCCATGTAAAAATTTGTTGAAGCAATGGCAAACTTTTATTTCCATAATCTGAATTACCAGGCTCATTATATAAATCCCATGCAAAAATTCTTTTATCATGTGCGAATGTTGTGAGCACATCTTTTACATATGCTTCCAGCAAATGCACCACAGCCGGACTATCATACAACAACTGTCCCGGATCTCTTATCCAACCAGAATTATGAATACCAACTCTTGGCTCAGGTTGTTTGCCTGCATGATATGTTGGATTCCAGCAATCATCAAAAAAAACAAAAATGGTTTTAATGCCATGTTTATCTGCAATTGATAGGTACGTGTTCATGCGGTTTTTAAAACCACTTTTATCAACCTGCCATGCTACGTGATGCAGAAACACGCGCATCACATTCATACCAATGCCTTGTGCATAACCCAATTCACGATCTATCGTTGCAGAATCAAACGTTTCTGCCTGCCACATTTCAAGCTGGTTAACCGCAGTGCTTGGAATAAAATCAGCGCCAGCCATCCACGGATATTGTGCATACCATTCATTCGCTTTTTGTTTACTCCACACTTCTCTTGGTGTTTGTGCGTGAACATCTGTTGTTACAATTATTAACAACATCGCAATAACAATATTTATTTTTTTCATGATCATTTTTTCAGTCGTTTTTTTTCTTTGTGTTGATTAGTGTCTTCAAGTCTTAGTGTTTTTTATTTGAACCACAAAGTCACAAATCCTCAAGCATGAATTTACTCTGAAGGAATATTCAAAGCAACTCCTTCTTTCACCGGTTCGCCAAAGTTGGGCGTTCCATTTTTATTCCATGAAAATTTTTGTGCTCTTGGCGAACGATACATGCCGCAACCTTCCGCAGGTTTATCATTCGCATGATATAATATCCAATCTTCTTTTCCGTTTGGCGATTTAAAAAAAGAATTATGTCCCGGCGCATAAACATTATTCTTTATTGATGCTTTAAAAACCGGTTGTGCTGATTTTTTCCATGATGATGAATCAAGCAGATTTTTGTTTTGCAAACTCAACATGCCGAGTGCATAAGCGTCCGTCCAGCAACCACTCGCAGAATAAATGATAAACAATTTTCCTTCGTGCTCTAAAAACTGCGGACCTTCATTCACATTTACATGCGGCGGATTGTTTGCATCATGCAAATCGCCGTGCGTCTCCCAATCATATTGCGGCGCAGAAATTCGCACACGTTTGCTTTCGATCGTCAACGGGTCTTTCATCTTTGCAATATAAATATCCTGTTCGCCATTTATATCGCCCTGCCAGCTACTCCATGCAATATATAATTGATGTTTGTATTGAAAAACATCAGCATCAATCGCCCATTTATCAGAACTGTCTGCAAGCTTTCCTTTAAACATCCATTCGCCTTGCATCGGATCTGCATTATCATTTTCTAAAACATACAAACGATGATGATTGTTATCACCATCATCCGCAGCAAAATAAGTATACCATTTATTTTGCAGGAACATAATTTCGGGCGCCCACAATTCTTTTGAATGCATTGTGCCTGCTTCAGGTTTGTAAATGGTGATACGTTCTGCGTTTTTTAGATCGGCAAGATTTTTTGTTTTCCATAAATCGATGCGATTGCCTAAACTGTTCGTGTAATAATAATATCCGTCTTTATAAAAACTGTAAGGATCTGCACCTGAAGGCAATAACGGGTTGGTAAAAGTTTGTTGTGCAAAAGAAAAAGTATAAATAAAAATTGAAAGAAATAACGCGGCCAACTTCATGATGCAAATTTATCGTTGAATAAAAAGATATTACTAACATTACAGAACTCAATTTATTTTATGCATACATCAATGTTTAATTCTCTGCTACAAAGGAGAAAGTTTATAACAAATGCAGTAAAAGCAACCGGCAGTTTTGCTTTGCTTTCTACACAGTTAAGTTTTACATCTGATAAAAAACTGAATAAACAATATACCGTTCAGGAAATTATAGATACAATTTTAAAGGAAGGAAATCTTAGTACAATAAGTGATACAGTAGACACAATTAAAAGCGGCAACGCAAATCAAATTGTAACTGGCATTGTTACAACTATGTTTCCTACAATTGCTGTTATTAAAGAATCCGTAAAACATAATGCCAATTTCATAATCGCACATGAGCCTACTTTTTATAATCATCGGGATGATAAAGATTGGGTAAATAATAATGATACGGTAAATCAGAAACAAGAATTGCTAGATAAAAATTCAATTACGATCTGGCGTTTTCATGATTATTGTCATTCATTAAAACCAGATGCAATAATTTACGGAATGGTTAAAAAAGCCGGTTGGCTTTCTTATTTTAAACTCGATGAAAACATTTTGACAATTCCGAAAATTTCATTGCACAATCTTGTGCTTCATCTTAAATCATCACTAAATATTGCGCATGTAAGAGTGATTGGAGACCTGCATGCGCAATGTGAAAATGTTACTGTAATGCCCGGCGCTTTTGGCGGACAAAAACAAGTTGGCGTAGTTGAAGCGAAACATCCCGACGTTTTAATAGTTGGAGAAGTTTCTGAATGGGAGACTGCAGAATATATAAGAGACAGCCAGTTGCTTGGTAAGAAAACGGCTTTAATTATTTTAGGCCACGCCGTAAGTGAAGAACCGGGAATGGAATATGTAGCGGAATGGTTAAGACCGATGTTTTCTTCCGTAAATATCACACACATTCCTTCTTATGATCCTTTTACCTGGCTTTAATTTTTTGAATGCCGACAATCGAGTTAACTACATTCATTAGATCTGACATCTACGTCTGTTTTGATCTGTCAAGGAGTATTGATCTTCATGTTTTATCAACTACGCAAACCAAAGAAAAAGCTATTGCAGGCAGAACAAACGGTTTAATAAATTTAAATGAATTCGTAACGTGGGAAGCAATTCATTTTGGAATAAAGCAACAACTTACCTCAAAAATTACAGAGTATAACCGACCATTTTATTTTAGAGATGAACAACAAAAAGGGGCGTTCAATTCTTTTTTGCACAACCATTATTTTGAGAAGAAAAATGATTTGGTTGTAATGATGGATGCGTTGCATTACACATCGCCATTTGGTTTAGCAGGGAAAATATTTAATGCGCTAATACTTACAGGCTACCTTAAAAAACTTCTTGTAAAAAGAAATCAGCTTATTAAAGAATTTGCAGAATCGGGTGAATGGAAAAAAATTCTTAGCTAAGCGTTTTTAAGCCCTGGTTTCTTCATTCATTTCCTGCAGCATATGAATCTGGAAAAGTTCTGGCTCAGGCATATTTCTTTCCCGGAGATAATGAAATGTTTTTAAGATAAATGCAACAACTACAAAGTAGCTGATGATTATTATTAAGGTTATACTCATAGAAAAGAGATTTTGAACTACAAAGTTTATCATCTCTTTTTGTTTGCGCAGAATGAAAAAATCATAACTGTGTACGAAAAAGACGGATACTCAAAATGGGAATACACTGAGCTGCGGAACAATAAATCACAAATATCTATAGGGTTCCATCACATCAATAGAAGGAAGAAGAATTTATAAAATAAGATAAGATGATTATTTATTCACCCAATAATCTGCAGCAGTAACATCGTCAGCAATTGAAAGCGATATCTTAAAAAGTTTAGAATAATCCGGAATTTTGCGGTACTTATCCATATCGTCTTTTGAAGCAAAACTTGTAACATATACATGCTTAACCGTACCCGAATCGCGCATTGAAATATTTACACCTGTTTCAAAATCTTTTACCGAAGGATCTTTTGAAAGAGTTTTATATAAATCATCGAGTGCTCTTATACTATCGGAAGGCGCATCTTGTTTAAATGTAATAATAACAATATGCCTTAGTGTTGCCGAATTACTTGATTGTGCATTTACATTATTCTGAAAGAAAAAAATTGCCGCAAATAATGAAAGCGTAAAAATTATTTTTTTCATATGGAAGTTTTAAAAAATGTAAGCTACGCATAATTTCATTCTAACTTTTAAGACGATCAATCAGGGAAAGTTCTATTCGAAATATAATGATTGCTTAATTATTTTGAAGCACGTAATTATTCTTCTAGTATTGCGTTATCTAATCGTCCCGCCTTAACCAATTTAACCAAAAATTTTTTACAATGGAAACGAATGCACAACCGCTTTCGCAACGGGACAATTATTTTCCTTCAACATTCACGCGCTTTTTATGGTGGCTTGCAACAGCCGAAAAAGAGTTAATAAAGGATTGTACGGTTGATAGAAATCGCTATGCAATTACAGGCATGGCTGTGCTGAGCACATGGCTGTTTGCAACTTTAGCTTGGAGTTATTTTTTCTTTACTGTTGCACACAATATTGTAACCACTATTGCACTTGGTGTTTTTATGGGAGTTATTATTTTAAGTATTGACCGCGCTTTGATAAAAGGCATCAATGCAAAAAATAAACATAAAGCAATAACAATTTTATTCAGGTTAATTCTTGCATTAACCATCGGCACATTTATGGCGCAGCCGGCATTGTTATATTTATTCGATAAAGAGATTCATTTACAAATCTCGCTGGACAATGAACAAAGAAAAATGGCAAAGCAATATGAACTTGATAGTTTATATGCTCAGAATGTTTTGCAATTGCAGCAACAAAAAAACATTTTACAACAGCAACTCAATGCAAAGTATAGTGAAGTTGCTACAAGCAGAAATGCATTTATTGCTGAAACAGATGGAACAGGTGGCAGTGGTAGAATCGGACTAAAAGAAATTGCAAAAGCTAAAGAAACAGAGTATAGAAAACTTGATTCAAATTTTAATCAACTGAATGCTTTATTTGAACCAAAACTAAACAGCATTGACAGCAATTTAAATTCCATTGAGGCAAACAAAGAAAAAGAAATGCAATCATTCAATTCATTAATGAATGATGGATTTCTTACACGCATTGAAGCGCTACACAATCTTATTCAAAATAATGCTGCGGCAAAATTTCGCTATTATTTATTGGTAATTATTTTGGTGTTGATTGAGTTGCTGCCGGTTATCGCCAAAACTTTATTGCCAAACGGAACTTATGATGAAAAAGTGAAGCTGCGTGAATTGATGGAAAAACAAATTGCAGAAACAAATATTCAGCATGAGCAAAAAATAAAACAATTATATAACCAGCTTGCTTATGAGCAGGATGGTGAATTTATCCTGGAATTTTTTGAAGCCGCAGGAAATGAACGTAAACAAAAAATGCATGATCGTTTACAAGCCTGGAAAGAAACGGAGAATAACAGTTTTGATACTCTTTGGGAAAATCTTAAACGCAATATGCTAAGCAAACAAGAAAATTGAGCCTGAAGGTTTTATCAAACAGGCTCAATTTTATATGAAAGGGGGGATTATTTTTTCGGTTTTTTCTGATAGGACAACATCCATTGGTAAATATTCATACCATTTTCTTTATAGTTAGGATCAGTTGCTTTTGTCCATGCATCGTGACTGCTGGAATTAAACATTGTAAGCTTCGCTTTAATCTTAGGATTTGCCTGGTTAATGTATTGAACATAATCAGTGCTATACCATGACGGCACAGTTGGATCATTATTATTATGAAACGCCCAAACAGCTAAATCATCGTTTGCTATATCTGCACCCTTTTCAGTTGTTGGATATGATGCACCTGAAATAGGCACAACGGCAGTTGCGCGTTTTCCATAGTTCCATGAATAATCCCAGTTGCCGCCGCCGCCCATGCTCAATCCGCATATATAAAGGCGGGTAGAGTCTACTTTGTAATGTTTTATAGCATAATTAATCATTGCATTTACATCAGATGCTTGCGGCCAAGATTTAAACTGCGGGGATAAAACAACAAACTGATAGGCGCCGCCATTTACCCAAAAGTTTTTCGGGAAAGTACCATTGGCAATTAATTTAGGAATTGCATTATCGGCTACAATGGGTAAGCTTTTTTGAGAACCATCGCCCATTTCTCCCTGTCCATGTAAAAATATAATAACAGGATAAAGTTTTTTAGGATGATCGTTGTAATGTGCAGGCAATGCTTCAAGGTATCCGCCAATATTTGAATTTATTGTATGCGTTATTGCCTTTTGTTTAGTTAAACCGGTTTCCGTATATAAATCTTCTACGTCTGAAGTATTTGCGTTAACGGAAATTAAATTTGGATCTGCGGGCGTTACGTTTTCTTTTGAGCAGGCGTTAAATAATGCAATAGCAGTAATTGCTGTTGCAATTAGAAGTCTTGTCTTCATTAATTACGGAGGTTTTAAATTTAAGAATGGACTGCTTTTATCAAAAACCGGGCTAAAACTACTTTTTACACAAAAAAAAATTTATTGTGAAAAAGTTTTCTCAAATCAACCTTTTTTTAGATTAATGTTTATAAAAATATATGATTAAGTGAATATTTATTCATTTATAAGCTAAGATTTTTTGAGCTTTAAGATTTAAAAACTAACGATCATTCATTTCAATAAACAAATGAACAATAATTTCTATCAACATAACTAAAGAAATAAGAACTTGATACGTTGAGCATAACTGAATTGGAGATTTATAATTTTTTATCGCATTAATTTGTGTTATCTGTAACTTCCCAATTCCATTCTTCAATACTAAAAATTGTTGCCACATGAAAAAAGATGCATCTTCAGATGTAACCAATGACATCAATCAAAATGAAAAAACTGATAACACCATTAAGAATTCGCCAATGAGCAGGCGCAAATTTGTTGAACTGACTTCATCTGCTGCTGTTGCCTTCACTATTTTACCGAGACATGTGCTTGGCGGAAAAGGTTATGTTGCGCCAAGCGATAAAATTACGCTTGCTTATATCGGCACTGGCACGCAAGGCATAAGAGAGTTATTGCCCCTGCTGCAAAGTGATTTATTTCATGTTGTAGCGGTGTGCGATCCTCAAAAAAATGCAATTGGTTACAGAGATTGGGGGCCCGACTATCTTAAAGATGCAATTCGCAAAACTATTAATGACCCTAATTGGAATCCTGGAGGAGATAACTTAATTCCCGGTGGAAGGGATTGCGGTAAATCAATTGTTGATGGTTATCATAAAAATATACATCCTGAACTAAATTATAATGGTTGTACTGCTTATGAAGATGCACGCGAATTATTAGATAAAGAAAAAGATCTCGATGCTGTTAAGATAATGACGCCAGATCATTTACATGGCGTGCTTGCAATGGCTGCAATAAAAAGAAATAAAAATGTGCTGATGCATAAACCACTTTCCAATCGGTTAAAAGAAGGAAAGAAATTAATTGCAATGGCACGCAACAGTAAAGTAATTACGCATCTTATTCCGTGGGATTCGAATGGTTCAATGGAAACTGTAATGGCTTGGATAAACGGTGGCGCAATAGGTAAATTACAGGAAGTACACAACTGGACCAACAGACCTGTTTGGCCACAATATCCCGAGTTGCCGAAAGAAACTCCACCCTTACCTGATGGATTTAATTGGGATCTATGGTTAGGACCTGAAGCCAATCGCGCTTACTCGCCAGACTATACCAATATGGTGTTTCGCGGATGGTATGATTTCGGCGGTGGCTCAATGGCAGACATGGGGCATTATAGTTTATGGACGGTCTTCAATGCGCTTAAGCTAACATCGCCCACCATGGTAATTCCCCACAGAAGTTTTACCTGCGATTTTAATGGCGCTATTCCTTTTCGCGTAAATAATGATTTTGCATTTCCAATGGCTAGTACGGTTCGATTCAAATATCCTGCGAACGGCAATAGGCCGCCTGTTGAGTTATGTTGGTATGATGGCGGAATGCAGCCACCAATACCGGAAGAACTATTAAATCAAAACAAATCATTGCCTGAAGAGGGGATGATGTTTGTAGGCGACAGCGGCAAAATACTCGCAGGTTTTAATGTACAGGATCCTCAAATTATTTCAGGCAAAAAAATGGAAGCGCCAAATACCACCACAGACACACGAAGCCAGGTTGAGCAAACATCACAAGCATTACCTTTATTTGTTGAAGCAGTTAAATCGGGCAAACAATATCCGGGCAGTTTTCCTGAAGCAGAATATTTAACTGAAGCGATTAATTTATATGCTGTGGCTT
>DASZUY010000384.1:0-2624 GCA_035547495.1 Parafilimonas sp.
CATGCATAATTTTTATCCATTCTCCGGTTGCTTTGGATATCGCGAAATTCCAGTTTGCGGGTGTTCCTAATGGCACATCATTTTTATAATATAGAATTTTAAATTGAGATTGATATTCTTGAATTAAGTCAAATAATGATTCATCGGGGCTATCATCAGTAATAACTACTTCAAAGTCTGTAAATGTTTGAATGGAGATACTGTCAAGCAGCCTCTTTAAAAACTCAATGTTTTTATACGCGGGTATACAAATAGATATTAGCGGCATTTAAATGCTTACATTTTTTTTGCAATGGTAACTAAATGAAAAGGCGCAAGCCATTTTTGTTTAACAACCGAAAATCCGCAATAATTTAATAAATCCGTTACTAGTTCAAAACTAAATACATGATGATGAACGCAACGATTAACAAAATTGTCCTTTGTTCGTCTAGTTAATTCCTCTATAGTGGTTGTGCCTTTATCCAAACTTACGTTGTGCAGCCGAATAACTTCATCAAAATGGGTTTCGTCCGATTCGTCAATATTGTTTTCGAAATCTTGCAATAAATGTTTAAAAGATGTAACGGGTCTGTTGTTGTCAAACGTAAAATTTTTATCTGGCAGAACCAATATAAAATATCCATTCTTCACTAAAACTCTGTTCCATTCTTTTAAAGCTTTAATGGGGTTGGCTGCATGTTCAAGACAATGCGAGGAAACAAGGAAGTCATATTTTTCGCTTTCAATTTTTGATAAGTCACTGGCTTCACTTATATATTGAAATCCTTTTTTAGTAGTATAATAATTATAGCCTTCACCTTCAAAAATCTTACCTTCCCAAACAGTCTGATTACTAAAATTTACTCCATCAATTTTTTTAGCAAATAAGTAAACAGGCAATGGAGATTTTATTGAAAAGATTGAACTTGGTCCGCCAATTTCAAGCCCGGTTTTAGATTCAAGTTTTTTTGCAAAAGATATCAGCTCTCTTTTTTGGGGTTGCAAAATATAAGAAATACCCGTTATGATTTTTTCCCGAATCGTCATAAAGTTGCAATGTAAAACATAAGTTATGAAACTTGCATAGCTATATTTGTTTTCAGAAATTTTATAATGGGTATATATAAAAAAATAGGGTTTAGAAATGTAGGATTGAAGGTTATAGAAAATATCAACTGGATTCGTTTATATGGCTTAAAAAATGGATTCAAGTTATTCCTGTCAACATTGTCAAGGAGGAATTCTAAATTTTATGCCAAAGCATCTTTTTTAAAGCGACCTTTTGAATTAAGAGATAATGAATCTGATAAAGCAATTTTCTACCAGGTATTTTATGAAAAGCAATATGATTTATTTGGAATAGATTTTCCTGACGCGAAAAGAATCATTGACGGAGGCGCGAATATAGGCTGCGCTTCAGTTTATTTTTCTATTCGTTTTCCGAAGGCGGAAATTATTGCGATAGAACCTGAGAAAAATAATTTTGAATTGCTTAAAAAAAATACTGAATCGTATAAAAATATTCAGTGTGTACAAGCTGCTATATGGAATAAAAATGAAGATCTATCATTAGCAAATCCTAATGGTGGCGCTGCTGAATTTATGTTTGAAAATAATGCAGATAAAATTAATCTTACAAGTGGAATAACAATTTCATCTATTTTGAATTTACAGCATTGGGATGAAGTTGACATTTTAAAGCTGGATATTGAAGGAGCAGAGCGAGAAGTATTTTCTGCAGATGATTTATCGTGGCTAAAAAAGGTTAAGCTTTTAATTATAGAATTACATGACAGGTATAAAAAAGATTGCACTAAAACAGTATTTAAGGCCTTGAATCAATTTGATTACGATGCGCATTTTCATCATGAAAATATTTTTATATTTTTTAAATAACGAAAATGAAAATTGCGGCATGTGTTATTCTGTATAATCCTGGCGAATCTGTTATTGACAATATTCAATCCTACATAGAACATGTTGACAAGCTTTATCTGATCGACAATACTGAATCGGCGAGTCTCGATTTTCAAAAAAACTATAACTCTTTGTCTAAAACTATAATTGTTCAAGATAGTCTTAATGAAGGTATCGCCAAAAGATTAAATCAGGCTTGCCAGTTAGCAGTAAAAGATGGCTTGGATTATCTTCTCACTATGGATCAGGACTCTTTTTTCCACGAATCAATAGTCAAAAAATATTTTGAGTGTATTCAACAATACCTGTTAAAAGAAAAGGTTGCAATGTTTGGTGTGAATTACGAACAAGAAATTTTTAATGCAGATTGTAATTGTAGTATAGTAAAAATTTTAATTACGAGCGGTAGTGTTATTAATCTCAGCAATTATAAAAATATTGGCGGCTTTGATGAAAATTTATTTATTGATTTTGTTGATACAGATTATTGTTTTAAATCGATTTTAAAAGGATACGAATTAGTGCAGTTTTCAAATATTTACATGCATCATGAAATTGGTACAACAACTCAACATAGATCTCTCAAAAATATGAAGCTTTCAACGCGATCAATTCATTCATCAATTCGGCTTTATTACATGACGAGAAATTTTTTGTACCTGCAAAACAAGTATAAAGAACACTTTAAACAGGAGTTTTCAGTGCATAAAAAAGATTTATTAAAC
>DASZUY010000385.1:0-7185 GCA_035547495.1 Parafilimonas sp.
ATAACTGATTTTTCAAACATTTTTCTTCTCCCATACCTTAAATTAGCTAAGATGCTGCGCAGTAATGTATTAAGAACTAATATACTATATCAGCATAATCTATACAAATTCTTATTGCATTTATGGTAATCTTTCCTAGTAAAAGCCACTGCTTGAAAAAGTTTTTGTGCCAGTAATTGAGATGTTAATCGCGCTTAATATCAATATAAATAGCTGCGCGTATCCCAAATCTTGCCGTCAACTTATTTCACCTCGTATTGACCATATTTCTTTGATCCTTTGGCCGGCTTGTTCTGGTGCAATTTTTATATAACGGTAGAAGTCCTTTAGGCTTTTATGACCCGAAATTTTCATGATTAGTTCAACCGGTGTACCTGCTAAAAATTCATTTGTACAGAACGATCTTCGGCATGTATGTGAGGTAATCCATTCATATTTTGGCTTGGTTTCAATAATTTCTTTACTTCCTTTCATGTATGAATGCTTGATAGGTTGATTTAACTCAGCCAACTTACCGACTTCTTTTATGTATTGATTAAAACTGGGATTCGAAGTCTCTGGTATGTTTCTTTTGAAGCAGTTCACGAAGATATAATAAGCTTCATCACGTAACGGAATAACAACCCAATGCTTTGTTTTTTCTTGTTTCTTGTACAGCATTCTGTCTCTTATATCTTCAGCTCGAATTTTCGAGAAATCCGAAAATCGTAAACCTGTCAAACAACCAAATACAAGTAAGTTTCTATAGATGTTTAAACAGGGTAATGCCGTTAAATCAAGCGACATGATTTTGTTTATCTCATCATTATTCAGGTATACAGCATCAGCTTCTTCTTCCATGATTTTAAAACCGGTTAAATCAGGCTCAGGTATAATTTTTTTATTCTTTCTGTTTTTCAGGAAGACAATTAATTGCTTAATGTTTTTACCAATAGTATTTTGTTTAAATCCTTTGACTACTTCTTTGCTTCTATTTAAATGAATGTGTTCAAAGGTTAAGTAATGAACAAACTCTTCATAAAAATTGATATCAATCGAGTTAAACTTTATTGGCTCTTTGCGATAGTTTTCAAAGGTTTTAAGTATCAACCTTAGATTCTTAAATACATCCATTGTTCCTTTTGTTACTGTACCCTGTTTAGAATGTATATAATCATCAAACTGAAAGAAAAAATCAAGATTTGCTTTTTGTCTAACTGCATGTTTAATCTTACCTGCTTTTAAAGTAGCAACATCAAAGTCAGGCTTAAACGTTTGCTTTAAAAATTGAACAGTGTCAACAATATCATTTTGAATAGCATGAGTAACTATATCTTCTGCGATTCTAAACATCCTGTTTAGTTCTGTATTGATGTATTTAGCGTCACCATGCTGCGGTGGCAAATCATCTGTTACACGTTGAAGCTTTTTATGCCAATACTTAGGAGGAATAGAAAGTTCAGTATTTAATAAAGTTTTATCTGCATGGCTTTTGCAATACTGAAGAAAGATGAGGCTTGTTCCATCTTTACGAATTTTGTTAGATGTACAAATTGGTTTGAGTGGTAACAACATAATTAGTCGAATTTTTAGTCGAATTAAATGTTGTTATCCTTAGTAAAGATAATGATGTCAAAATGATTGATTTGTTATAATTTATTCAAAATCAATGCCTTGCATTTAAGATAAGTAAAGCTAATTTAAGATATAACTGTCGTCTACAATTCCGTCCGGTCCGCAAAAAGGATTACATTTTGTAATCCTTTTTTTTAAAAAGTAGTTCTTAAGCGTTCCATTTCCAATCCCTGATTTCATCCATATCAATTCCATTTTTGCGGATATAATTATAATGTTGAATCAGTTTATCTTTCATTTCTTCTTTTAAATAAGCGCCTTTGTCACCAAGCTGTGGTAAACGATCAACAACATCCTGCACCAGATCAAAACGATCAAGTTGATTCAATACAGTCATATCAAAAGGCGTAGTAATAGTTCCCTCTTCTTTATAACCTCTCACATGAATGTTGTGATGATTTGTTCGGCGATAAGTTAAGCGATGTATCAACCACGGATAAGCATGAAAAGCAAATATCACCGGTTTATTTTTGGTGAAGAGTGCGTCGAAATCTGCATCACTTAAACCATGCGGATGTTCACTTTCCGGTTGTAATTTCATAATGTCAACAACATTCACAACACGTATTTTAAGATCGGGCAATTTTTCACGAAGAATAGAAACGGCAGCGAGTGTTTCCAATGTTGGCACATCGCCGGCGCAAGCCATTACAACATCAGGTTCTTCATTTGCATCATTGCTTGCCCATTCCCAAATACCAATTCCTTTTGTGCAATGCACAACAGCTTCATCCATATTCAACCATTGTGGTGATGGATGTTTGCCGGCAACAACAACATTTACATAATGACGGCTTCTTAAACAATGATCCATCACCGATAACAAACAATTTGCATCAGGCGGAAGATACACACGCACAACAGATGCTTTTTTATTTACAACGTGATCAATGAAGCCGGGATCCTGGTGCGTGAATCCATTGTGATCTTGCCGCCAAACATGCGATGCCAATAAAATATTTAATGATGGTAACTTTTTGCGCCAGCTTAAATGCGATGTTACTTTCAACCATTTTGCATGTTGATTAAACATTGAATCGATGATATGAATGAAAGCTTCATAACAATTGAATAAGCCATGACGACCTGTAAGTGTGTAACCTTCCAACCAACCTTCACATTGATGTTCACTCAACACTTCCATTACGCGACCTTCTTTTTTTAAGAACTCATCAATGTCAATTGTCTCTGCTTCCCATTGACGATTGGTCGCTTCAAACACTGCATTTAATTTGTTTGATAATGTTTCATCAGGACCAAACAATCTAAAATTTTTTTCCTCAGCATTTAACTTAATGACATCACGAATAAACTTTCCTAACACCAATGTATCACCCGGTCCTTGTTCACTTCGCTCTTTTATATTCAATGCATAATCGCAAAAATCAGGCATGCGCAAATCGTGCAAAGCCTTGCCACCATTGGCTTGTGGATTAGCGCCCATGCGCCGTTCTCCTTGCGGCGCCAATGCTTTTAATTCAGGCAATAACTTTCCTTTTTCATCAAACAACTCTTCAGGCTTATAACTTCTTAACCAATCTTCCAATTGTTTTAAATGTTCAGGATTTTCTTCAGGATCACTCAGCGGAACCTGGTGTGCACGAAACGTTCCTTCAACCGGCAAACCATTTACAAACTTTGGACCTGTCCAACCTTTTGGCGTTTTTAAAATGATCATTGGATACGCTGGTCGTTCAGCATCAGAATATTTCTCTGCATTTTCTTTAATAGATTTTATTTCCTTGATCACCTTATCCAACAACTTCGCCATTTGTTCGTGCATAAACATTGGGTCATCGCCTTCAATAACATATGGTTTCCATCCATAACCTTTAAATAAATGATCAAGTTCCTGGTGCCCGATTCTTGCAAGTATAGTTGGGTTTGCAATCTTATATCCATTCAAATGCAGAATCGGCAACACAACGCCATCATTAATTGGGTTTAAAAATTTATTCGAATGCCATGCAGTTGCAAGCGGACCTGTTTCTGCTTCGCCATCACCAACAACACATGCAACAATCAAATCGGGATTATCGAACACAGCCCCAAACGCATGGCTCAAAGAATAACCCAACTCACCGCCTTCATGCATAGAGCCGGGACATTCTGGCGACACATGACTTGGAATACCACCGGGAAAAGAAAATTGTTTGAAAAGTTTTTTTAAGCCTTCTTTATCCTGTGAAATTTCAGGATAAATTTCTGAATAAGTTCCTTCAAGATAAGTGTTGCCAACCAATGCAGGACCGCCATGACCAGGACCGGAAATATAGATCATATCAAGATCATATTTTTTGATGATGCGGTTGAGATGCACATAAATAAAATTTTGTCCCGGCGTTGTGCCCCAATGACCCAACAACATTTTTTTGATGTGTTGAAGTTTCAACGGCTCTTTCATCAATGGATTATCACATAAATAAATTTGTCCAACAGATAAATAATTTGCAGCACGCCAGTAAGCATTCATCTTTTGCAATAAATCCTGCGATAATTCATCTTTTGCTGATTCAATATTTTGTGTTTCCATTTCAATATTTTTATTGTTGATAAGAATATAATTCCGCAGTTATTTCAGCAATCATTAATTCTTCGTTGGTTGGAATAACATACACTTTTATTTTGCTTTGATTGTTTGATATCACCAATTCATTATTATTATTTTTTTGCTGATCGATAGAAAGATTGATGTATTGAAATGCATCGCAAATACGTGCACGAATAACACTTGCATTTTCACCAATACCGCCGGAAAAAACGAGTGCATCCAATCCATTTAAGGCAGCAATGTATGCGCCAATGTATTTGGCTATTTGATAACAAAAAATATCAACTGCTAACGCTGCATCTGTATTTGTTTTTTCTTGCTGAAGTAAGTCTTGCATATCAGAACTTGCGCCGGAAATTCCAAGCAAACCAGATTGATGATTGATGAGATTATTGAAAGCTTTTGCATCCATTCCTTGCTGCATTAAATACCATGCAATTCCGGGATCAAGATCACCACTTCTTGTACTCATTACAATACCTGCGGCTGGTGTGAAACCCATGCTTGTATCAATACATTTTCCATCTTTCACAGCAGCAATGCTTGCGCCGTTTCCAAGATGTGCAAGAATAATTTTTCCCTTTGCTTCTTCTGCATTTTCTTTAATGAGTTGCTGCAATAAATAGCTATAAGAAATGCCATGAAAACCGTAACGCCGAATGCCTTCGTCAGAATATTTTTTTGGAATGGCAAATGTTTTGGCAACAGAAGGAATGGTTGTGTGAAACGCCGTATCAAAACAAGCAACCTGTATTAGCTGCGGATATTTTTTTTGTAAAGTTTGGATGATATCTATTTCAGCCGGTAAATGATCAGGATCGTAATTGCTGATTTTGTTTAATTCATTCAATAATTCATCTGAAATTATTTCTGCTTTTGTATGTTGCATGCCATGCACCACACGATGCCCAATTGCTTTTACAGCATTAAACCAATGTTGTTTTTCAAACCAATTAATTAAAGAAGTTGTTGCGTTACGAAAGTTTGATACATCAATATTTTCATTTAGTTTTTTATCATTTTGTTTAATGGTAAATGATGCATCTTTCAACCCGATGCGTTCCATCTTTCCTGAAAGAATTTGTTGCAGTTCATCATTCTTTTCATATAAAGCAAACTTAATGCTTGATGAACCTGCGTTAATGGTCAGTATAGAAACGCCATCATTATTCATTATTCGTTATTCATTTTTCATTCAATTATCGTTGCCATAAAATAAGATTATTTTCCAATGGCACGGCAATTTCTTCATAGTTTGCAATAATGCGAACAGTGTATTCACTTGCCGCTCTTGATTTAATCACATGCGCTGTATAAATTCTTTCTTCTTTATTAAGCGATTGTAAATGCATCGGAACACGTTCTGCGTTTTTACTGTTTTGTCCGTCAGCATACAATTCAACTGATACTTTATCGCCATCAATTCCATTCAAAAAAATATTAGCTGAGAAATTATATGCATCATTTATCTCATCAACTTTTACTTCATTAAAATGTATTCCATTCCACTTACTTACTAATTCAATTGATGCATCCGCGATTCTTTTACCTGCCGCGCCTTTATTTTTTGCGCGTTGTAAATATTTTTCGGCTGCTGGTAAATAATATTCTTCAGTGTATTCACGCACCGTTCTGTTGGCTGAAAATTTTGGCGTTAACATCGCCATACTGTTACGCATTTTTTCAATCCATTTTCCAGGAACTCCATTTTCATTTCGTTCATAAAACGCAGGTATGATCTGCTGTTCGAGAATATTATACAACGCATCGGCTTCAGCCGCATCCCAACCGGGATCATCGCCATGTTCCTGCATATCACCAATTGCCCAGCCCACTTCAGGCGCATATGCTTCAGCCCACCAGCCATCTAATTCTGAAAGATTAATTCCACCATTCACCAAAACCTTCATGCCACTTGTTCCGCATGCTTCCCAAGGTCTGCGTGGTGTGTTAATCCAAACATCAACACCTTGCACCAGGTTTTCAGTTAACAACATATCATAATCACTTAAGAACACAACATGTTTATATAAACTATGGCGTTGAATAAACAACATCCAGTCTTTTATCAAGGCTTTACCAACTTCATCATACGGTGGCGCTTTACCTGCAATAACTAATTGCACAGGCTTTTGCTGACTGGTTAATATACGTACCAATCTTTCTTCATCGTGCAACAACAATGTTGGACGTTTATACGAAACAAACCTTCTTGCAAAACCAAGCGTTAAAACATTTTCATCAAACACATGGTTTGCTGCTTCAATAATTTCCGGCTGACCTGAAACAGAAACCTGCCGCTCAAATCTCTTCCTGATGTAATCAACTAACATTGCCTTTGACTGTGTGCGCATTTGCCACAAGGCTTCGTCATTCACTTTCAAAATATCTTCCTGTAATGTTTTCAATTCTCCTTTCCAGCGATCTTTACCACAAGCATCTGTCCAAAGTTTATCTGCAAATTCAGAATCCCAACTCGGCATGTGCACACCATTCGTTACCGAGCCAACAGGCACTTCATCTGTTGGCCAACGTTCAAACAAAGGCTGAAATAAATGACGGCTTACTTGTCCGTGCAAACCGCTAACTCCATTCACTGCACCGCTGCCACGAATTGCGAGATAAGCCATGTTGAAACTTTCAGACATATTATTTGCATACTGTCTTCCAAGTGCCATTAATTCATTCATCGAAATATTTAGTTCATCTTTTGCATAAGCGCTAAAATATTGTTCCATCAATTGCGGAGTAAAATGATCGAAACCCGCAGCAACTGCAGTATGTGTAGTAAAAAGATTACCGGCACGTGTAACGGCTAATGCTTCCTGAAAAGACAAGCCGGTTGATTTCATAAAATCTGCGGCGCGTTCTAACACAAGAAAAGCTGCATGACCTTCATTCATGTGACAGACTTCAGGATGAATATCTAACTGCTGCAACAATTTCCATCCGCCAATACCCAAAACAATTTCCTGTTTAATGCGCGTTTCTTCTGCACCACCGTAAATTTCATTTGTAAT
>DASZUY010000386.1:0-11630 GCA_035547495.1 Parafilimonas sp.
GTTCTGATGATGGTTAACTGTCCATCAACAGACCATGAAAATTTTTTCTTATTAATTACGTCTGCGGATAAAGTAAGTTCAGCGCCTTTGTTTGTTAGTGTACCAACATTAGCAAGAATAGTGTTGATGTAAAACGGCGGCGTTGGAACAGTGTAATCAAATAAAAGATTTACAGTTTTATCATCATATACATCAACAGTTCCTGAGATCTTATCATTTAAAATGGAAAAATCAACACCTAAATTTTTACCGTGCCTTTCCTCCCACTTCAGATCCGGGTTTGCATTTTGAAATGGTGAATATGCCTCAGGATAATTTTTATTCAGCGCATCATAATATCTTCCTGCAGAACCATACAGCAACAACGTTCCGTAAGGCGTAATGGCATCTGAATTTCCTGTGACACCATAACCCATTCTCAATTTCAAATCAGATATCCATGAAACATCTTTTAAAAAATTTTCTTTTTTTAACCGCCATGCAATATCAAACGAGGGGAAGTTGCCCCACAAATTATTTTCACCAAATTTTGATGAGCCATCACGCCGCAGGCTTGCGGTTAAATAATATTTCTCATCATAGTTATAATTCGCTCTTGCTAAAAAAGATTCAAGCACGTATTCCTCTTTGTAAGAACCAAGCGTGTTAAACAGCGGCGTTAATGTTCCGTTCAAATCATTGTCCTGAATTTGCGGTATTAAATAATCTTGTCCGCCTGCGCCAAAACTGTTGTTGATAAAATCATTGTATTCGGCTACACCGGTTAGTTCAAGATGATGCTTGTTGATTTGCGTAACATAATTTATATGCACATCACCTTTTGTTGAGTTATTATCAGAACTTCCATCGTATGCTTTGTTCACTGTATTTTCAACAGGATAAGCCGGCGCAAAAAAATGCGATTGCCCGTTAAAATAAGACAATGACCCCGTTGCACCTATCTTCAATCCTTTTAATAATTCATAATTCACCGTTGCATAAATAAGCGCTAAAGATTCTTTCCTTTGATTTAGTTGTTCTGTTTGATGTTGAACAGGATTAAATATTCCAATGCCCGTAAATTCATAAAAACTTCCATCTGCATTATAAACAGGATATACGGGCGGCGTTGTAAATACTTCATTAAAAATGCTGTAATCCGTAAGCGCTCTGGTTGTTTGTGTGTAATCAATGCCAACCTGGATATCTAATTTATTATTTAATGCTTTTTGTTCACCATCAAAACGCAAACCGGTTTGTTTTTTTCCGGTGTTAATAATAATTCCGTCCTGGTTTGCATACGTTATTGATGCGCGATAATTAAAAGTTGGCGTGCCGCCTGAAACAGCAACATTATGTGTTTGCGAAAAAGCAGGTTTCGACAATGCATCCTGCCAGTTTGTATTGCCGCCTTTATCAATGCTTGAAGGATCGCCTGTTGCTTTTTTCCATTGTGCAGCATTCAGCAGATCAAATTTTTTTGCCTGCACATCCAAACCCAACGTTCCTGTATATTCAACTTTTGCTTTACCTGCCTGCCCCTTTTTTGTGTTGATGATGATAACACCATTTGCACCACGGGAGCCATATATGGCTGTTGCAGATGCATCCTTCAAAATATCATAAGAAGCAATGTCGCTGGCAGGAATATTTGAAAGGATTGAAGGATCATCGAGTGGAATTCCATCCAACACAATTAAAGGTGTTATACCACCGCTTAAAGAACTTTGGCCGCGCAAAAGAATAACAGGATTTTGATTAGGATCACCGCCGGGTTGTTCAATAACAAGACCGGCAACTTTGCCTTGTATTTGTTGAATAGGATTTGCAAGTACACCTTTATTAAAATCTTTTTCGCTGATGTTTGTTACCGCTCCCGTGAGATCTTTTTTCTTTGTTGTTCCATAACCAACTACAACAACATCATTTAAATTATTTGCCTGTTGCGCTAATGCAATTTCAATATTGGTTTTGTTTGAAATATCAATTTGCTGTGTTGCATATCCAACGTAACTGATAATAATTGTTTTTGATGAAGCAGTCGCCTGCAGTTTAAACATGCCGTTTGCATCAGTACTTGTTCCCGTTTTATTTTCTTTAATTAATACTGATGCATTTTGAATGGGCTTACCATTTACATCTGTAACTTTTCCTGTGATTATTTTTTGTGCACATAAAAATTGCACACCACAAAAAATACAGCAACAAGTAATCAGTAATTCTTTAATCATCGGGCAGTATATTGAATCGTTAGCAATGAACTATTACAAGTATTACGTTTCTATTTATAAATTTCCTTTTTTCATTTCATCAACTGCATAGTTAGCGGCACGTGCAGTTAATGCCATGTATAAAATAGATGGCGTTTGATTTCCGGTACTCGTCATACATGCACCGTCTGTTACAAAAACATTTTTACATGCATGCAATTGATTCCATTTATTCAGCATAGAATTTTTTGGATCATTGCCCATTCTGCATCCACCCATTTCATGAATATCCAACCCTGGCGCCTGGTGTGTATCTTCAGTTTCTATATCTTCAAAACCGGCTTTGTCAAACATTTCTGATGTTTGTTCAAAAAAATCCTGCAATAACTTTTCATCGTTATCATCATAATCAACAGCAGTGATTAATTGCGGAATTCCCCATTGATCTTTTTCATCACTACTTAAACGCACATGATTTTTTTCTTTCAAAATTGTTTCACCTTGCAGGTATGCATACATCTGCCATGGACCCGGTTCAGTTAACGCCTCTTTATAATTGTCGCCAATTTGTTCATCCAAATCATCGCCATCTATGCGTTCACGTGTTGCGCCTAAAAAAGTTGAGAAGCCGCCAACATAATTTGTGTCTTGCTTATGCAGGTTGCGATAATTTGGAATGATGGAATCTGTTGGATTACGACCGTAATAATATTTATCAGCAAAATTTTCTGTGCTGCAGTTCACCCAGCCGCGATAGTTTTGAAAGCCCACATATTTTCCAAGCACACCACCATCATTTCCCAAACCATTTGGAAAGCGATTTGATGTTGAGTTCAATAAAATTAAATTGCTGTTCAATGTACTTGCATTTACAAAAATGATACGCGCAAAAAATTCAGTTGTTTGCTTTGTATTGGTATCTATGATGCGTACACCTGTCACCTTGTTTTTTTGTTCGTCATAAATAATTGAATGCACAACAGAAAAAGGGCGAATGGTTAAGTTGCCTGTTTTTGCAGCCCACGGCAGTGTTGATGAGTTTGAACTGAAATAACCGCCGAACGGGCAACCACGCATGCACATATTTCTTGCCATGCATTTTATTCTGCCTTGGTCAATTTGAATTTGCTGTGGCTGCGTAATATGCGCAAACCGTGCATGAACAAGATAACGGTTTACATAATTTTTTGCGATGGTGTCTTTTAAATGTTGCTCCATGCAAGTCAAATCAAATGGCGGCAAAAAGTCTCCGTCGGGCATTGATTCGATGCCTTCTTTTGTTCCGCAAACGCCAATAAATTTTTCAACATGTGAATACCATGGTGCAATATCGTCATAGCAAATCGGCCAATCTAAACCATAACCAAATCTCGCAGGTGCTGAAAATTCAAAATGGCTCCAGCGCTGGCAGGCTCTTCCCCAGGTTAAAGATTTTCCGCCAATCTGGTAACCGCGAATCCAGGTGAAAGGCTTTTCCTGTATGTATGGATGGTCTGCATCTTTTATAAAAAAATGCGCGTTTGCTTCACCATAATCAGGCGCCTTGCTTGTAACAGGATTTTCTTTGAACATTTTTCTTGTTGGCTCACCACGATGCGGAAATTCCCATGGCGCTAATGTTGCCGTTGGATAATCTTTGATGTGCTTCACATCTCTCCCACGTTCAAGTACCAGTGTTTTCAATCCTTGCGCACACAATTCTTTTGCAGCCCATCCACCGCTTATACCGGAGCCAATTACAATTGCATCGAAAGTGTTTTTATCTTTTCCTTTTTTGTTGATGTTGACATGTGATGAATCCGCAGGCATGCAATCACAATTTAAATTCAGTTATAATATTTAAAGGCATTAGTACATGCACAAAGTATTAATTATTGGATAGTTTACACTTGAAATTTTATTAATAGCCTGGCTGTTACGGAAAGAAGGGATCGGGCGACCTTGTCTTGTCCATTCGCTTGCCTTTTAATAAGGCTAACGCAATTCGTTATGCGACAAAAACTTCATATAAGTTTTCACACACCCAAAAAGACACAAAATAGCAAACCGGGCAATACATATGCTCCGCAATACCGTAATTTGGATGTTGAAACAGGAGACGATACTTTACGCCTTAAAAAATCCAGTAGTAGCATGAAAACCCAACCGGTTAAGACACATCCGATGTTGATTCCACGCATTGTTTTAACGGCTTCGTTAATTGCTATTTCCGTTATATCCTATTACTTTATTAACCACACCAGTAATGTATTGGAACTAAGCAGCCGCATAAGCCATATAACCGGTAACCAGAGAACATTATGCAGCCAGGTTATTAATTCGATCGCAGCAGATAATATCGGCGGTAAACTGGAAGGTGCCCCGCTCAATAAAACGCTTGATAAGT
This sequence comes from Parafilimonas sp., assembly GCA_035547495.1. GTDB lineage: Bacteria > Bacteroidota > Bacteroidia > Chitinophagales > Chitinophagaceae > Parafilimonas. Next base: position 4,576 of record DASZUY010000386.1, read on the forward strand.
TTGTAAGATCACAGGCACTGTTCTTTAAAACAGACAGTATGCTAAACACCCATTTTAAAAATCGTGACCTCAGTCATCTGAATACATACCTGCAGAACACCTGCGATATTTTTCTCACGAACGTTCAGCAAAATATTGATAGTGATTCCGCTGATAAATTTGTGGATCTCCTCGCTGCACAGGATGATTATCTTAGTGCACTTGATAAATACACTTCGGCTTTAAACAGCCGCGCTATTACAGAGGTGGAAACATTCAAATCAAGAGAAACAACCATTTTAATAGCATCACTCATTTTTGTTTTTCTTGAAATCATTCTGTTGTTTTTACCTGCAGTTAGAAAAATAAAGCAGCAAAACCAGGAGCTCGTTGCTATGAACGAACAGTTGCAAAAGAACCACCAGTTAATGCAATCACACATTGCGCAAATAGAAGAAAAAAACGAAGTGCTTAAGAAAATAGCACATATACAATCGCATGAAGTACGGCATCCCTTAACTTCTGTAATGGCACTCGTAAACCTGGCAGATGACGGACATCCTGTAGATGAACAATGGCTGCAAATGATGCACGACGCCTGCCGCTCTTTAGATGCCCGCATCCGCTCCATCATCCGGGAATCGGAAACAGACAAAGAGTTGAAAGTTGCACGCTACGATAAAATGGTAGAACAAATTGAACAGTATGCTATCATTATGCTGAATGCAGAAGGAAGAATTGAGATATGGAATGGCGGCGCTGAAAACGTTTTAGGCTATATGGGTTTTGAGGTAACAGGAAAAAATTTCAGCATGTTCTATTCAGATCCAAATGAACGGGCAACACGCATCTACCACCTGCTGAAAGAAGCCTCGGACAAAGGCTTTATAAGAGATGAAAGTTTATACACAAGAAAAGACGGCTCGCAGTTTTATGCCAGTACCCTACTTACTGCCATTCACAACGATGACACCGGGGAAATAACAGGCTATACCGGCATTATACAGTTGCTGTCAAATGTCGATACAGTCAGTAATAGCAGGAAAACACCTGCTTAAAAAATAAATAAACCCGCATCTTCGCTCCCACCTGAAGTGATGTGTGATGCCGACCGTTGGGATACGCTATTCAGTTGAACTAATTAATTGCTGAATCATTTTTCTGCTATGCCATTTCTTTATTTCTCTCTCGCGCAGTATAGCAGCTTGCTTGGTGTCAAATGCATCCACGTATACAATTTTCCAGTCTTTCGCTTTAGATGTAAAACCAGCTTTATTGCAAGATGTTTGGCTAACCGTGATTCTACAGTACCGCTTGTATAACCAATATAATAACGGTCTAATGTTACAGAGTATAAAATGCAAGTATAGAACATAAAAAAAGCGAACTTTTATTTTGTTCGCTTGCTGGTGACCCCGTCAGAGTCATATTTTACAATCATAATGAATTAAATATCAATTAGTTGAGTGATTTTTTTGAAAACCATTAAAACATTACTAAAAAACCTTTTTGGCTAAGATAGTATTCTTGATAAACATTGCTGGCAAAGATTCTAAGCAATATTCAAAACGATTTCCATTCATTCTACTTTCAATAACGTTGTTACGTCTTGCTTTTTGTAAAGCATGGTCGTGCCATCCAGTAAGATCACTTATCACACTTGCACCTACCCATGTTTTGCGCGGTTTTTCATTAATCAATAAGGTCAGCTTCTGATCAATCCTTTTCAAATATTGTTCAACTGGGAATGCAATCTTCTTGTCGTTTATTTTCAAAGCTTCATCTAATTTTTTATTTATTGAAATCAATAATTGGAGCACTTCTGTATTGAAAGATTTTTCATGATCGATCAACGATGAGTTTACAAATGTTGATCGATGAACGTTCACTTCAATGTATTCTTCTTCTTTATGTTTTTTGTAAAAGTAATACCCACACTCGGGACACGACCTGCACTTTGGTGCAACTTCCGTATCACAAACCAGGCACTTTTTTCTTTTCAACATCTTTCAATATTTACAGTTAAAACTGTATAGACTTTATTGAAAGACTTCTTTACTTTTTTGGTTTAAATAATCGCAAGAGTAGATCGAGTTTTATGTTCAAAGCATTAAGCTTTTCATCAAGTGATTTTGACGCGAAAGGTTTATCCGCAAATTCCTCTTTCGATAATTTCTTAGCTGGACTATTAAGAACTTCATTCAAACTAACCTTCACCTTTTTTAAAAATGGATGACCACAGTTTGAACAATATTTAGCATCCGCTGGTGCTTGGTATTTGCAGTTAGTGCAAGTTTTCGTATTCATCTAAGATTTGTTTAATTTTTTCTTTGAATTCTGTGTCATCTCTTTTTTTAAAATATTGTAGGGTCACTACTTCTTTTATGACTTGGAAAAAATTCCAAACCCAAAACCGCCAGGTTGGAGGAGGAATTTGAATTGTTAAGCTAAGCCCACAACCTGGGCAAGCGAGATCATCAGGAGTAATTCTTGTCTTACATTCTGGACATGTTGGTGGCTCGTATCCAGCCAAATCGATAAAGTGTACCATGAGGATAAATTGATTCTCTCATGTCCCTCGAAGAGAGTTATAAAAACAACAGCGTGGGACATTATAGCTACCGTAAGAAGGCACCGCGAAGCGCCCACAACTCAATAGACAATAAGCCCACGCCTAACGTGAGCGTTATTGCTTCATTCTTGAGTTGTAAAAAATTTCGCGGTTTTTCTTACAAGAAATCAGCTAAACGCTGTAATATTTTCAGGATTAAAAATAAAGAAAAATTAGGGGATCGGTTTTTTGATTGTTATTATTTCTTCTTTTGAATCGATAAAGTTATAGTTCTTAGTTTACCATTTTTAAAAAAAACATCGGTTATGTCAATTTCAGTATTTCCTTTAAAATATGTATAAACAAATGCCCTATGATCGATCGATTCTTCCTTACGTTCTGTCATTTGAAAATGAAAACAATTTGAAATTTCGGCAGTATAATGAGATATAATATCGTCTGCTTTATTTATATCTCCTCCATCGTACAAATACAAATCAAACTCAGGTGGGTAGCCCGATTTATCAAAAACAATTTCTGATTCAAGTCCGTCAAACTTAATTTTCGAGTAGTAATCGTCCTCAGTACTGTCGGAGCTTTTTAACTCAGCGGTTATCTCTGCGAAATCAGTATAACTCGCTGTAACTACCTGATTGATTTTTGAACAGAAAGCATTTGAATTATCTTCCGATTCCTGTCGCTTCAGAGTTGTGCTACTAACTTTCGAGTGAAACAACTTGTCCGAATTAGCGATTATCGCAACTATTATCGCTCCGATTACCGGTATTAAAGCAAGCAATATAGTTCTGTCTCTGTTTTTGTTTGGATTATTCATGTTGATAAGTCAATTTCCTTCTTTCAAATTAGAAAAGAATAATGCCATGTAACTAAACGGAGCTTTTAGCATAATTTTTTGGAGTGCATTGAAAAAGTTCGCGAGTCTTTCTATACCAAAAAATCAGCTAACGCTGTAATTTTTCTGAGATAAAACTATGAAAGCATCGTCACAAAAGTTAACTTCAATAAATTTTTTTCATGAAAGTATTTTTAAGTTGGTCTGGTGAAAGAAGTAGAGCTGTCGCAGAGGCGTTAAGTAGTTGGATTAGGCAACTGATTCAAGCAGCAGAAACTTGGATTTCTTCCGATATCGATAAAGGTAGCAGATGGAACGATAAAATTTCCAATGAACTTGAAAGCACTAAGGTTGGCATAATTTGTTTGGTGGCAGAAAATCTTTCTTCTGAATGGCTTCTGTTTGAAGCGGGGGCGCTATCGAAAACACGCGACGCTTATGTCTGCACCTTCCTTTTAGATATAACTCCTGCTAACATTCAGCAACCATTAGGTCAATTTCAACATACCATTTCAACGAAAGATGATTTGAAGAGATTAATATTTACCATAAACAAGAAAATAGCAACGAGTGGAGAAAAAACCATTTCAGACAAGGACTTAGAAGATTTATTTGAGATATTGTTTCCAAAAATTGAACAAACGTTATCAGAGATAAAAAGAAAGAACACACCATTTACAACAATCGTGAGAACCGATAGACAAATTTTAGAGGAAATTCTAGAAACGGTACGGCAGCAAAAAGAAGTAATCACCGCCATCAATGCTAGAGAGGAGGCTGTTAAATTATCAAAACTAATTGAGAGCCGATTTGATGAATTGACAAATATTCAAGAACTGAAGACGAGACTTGAACAAGACAAATATGATCGATTTCAGCAACTTCACGAGACTCTTGCTCGCCAGATTAACGAAAGAACCAGCAGCAATGAAAGATGAAACGAAGATCTACAAAATAGATCTTTTCGATGACTGCTGCGGAGTTAATAATTGAAGTTCGTGAGAGAACTGTGATGAGGCAATTAGGCGAAATTATGGGAACGTAAATGTTACGTCTCCTGATTTAGGTGTTGGTGAAGAAGAACTATGTACTGAGCTTACCAAATTTAAGCTGCCGGATACAGAGCTGATCGAAGAAAGAAGAGGAGCTTCATTAGTTAGATAGCGCTTATATCGTACCTTTTCTAAATAATTAATTACGTAAGGTGCTGGATGATTATAGGGATTATCGCCGACTGAAATCACCGCAGGACAATCCGGCACCCTTTTAGATTCTCTCCAAAACTCTTTATAAAAGTTTTCTTTTGCACCGTGGTGTGATATTTGACCAACTAAGAGTTTTCGAGTTATCATTTTACTCTCATAGATCATTTTAAACACGTTGTCAACTGCATCACTTGTTAACAATATTGAATTATCATCATTATAAATTTCAATAACGGTAGACAGCAAATTACCTGCGGAAGAATTTATTTTTAATTCTAGTTCTGCTGTATATTTTTTCGCTTTAAATGCCTTGTATTGACGGGATGTTGGTGCGAGAAATCTAAGCTTCCATGTCCCTAAATTCAACTCTCCACTAGTATTATCTAAGTAGCCACAATTTTCAATTTCCCCGTTTTCATTCATGTCTTCAATCAAATTAAATAATTTCCCAAGCTCATTTCGTTCAACGTCTCCTGTTACACTGGAAGTAATCCACTCCGGCACATTTGCAGAGGTGTGCAGAAAATAATTGATATGAATTTTATATTCGCGACAATATTCTAATAATTTTCTCATTCCTGAGAAATGATCTGAATGTGGATGGGACAATATTAAAAATTCGATTTCCGTTAGACCGGCACTTATTAGATGATTTAACGCGGGATTTGAGCTTTTAGGTTTAAGATTAACATCGATCAATCCTATTTTCTGTTTTACATCTACCCATTCTATTATTATCGAATCTCCTTGACCAACTTCCTTAAAACAAATTGTCATAAGGAAATCTTTTTTGATAGTCTTGTGCCCTTAACAGTTGCCTTATATTGATTAAAAGATAAGAGACTAAACAATCCTTTACCATCAATAAACTTAAACTTTATTTCTCCCGGACGTTTATAAATTTTTATCATTATAGGAATTTTCTTTGAAAGGTTCAAATGAGATACAAGTTCTTTTTCAAATACTCTGTTTTCAAAAATATTATTTTCTTCATTTATTAGACATTGCAAAACCACTGACTCGTCATTAACTTCAATTAACATGGACGCGATTGTTTCAACTGTCTTCCATTTTTCTTGTATTATGCCTTGTGCAGTAATAGTGAAATCTGATAGAGCCTCATTTACTTCTTTATTAATAGATAAGTCAATTAGCGATGGCTTAAGTACTTTAGATTCGTGTGAATATTTGGCTTGGTTAATATCGAATAGGTGTAGCTGTGTTACCTGTCTATTTCGGTTTTCAAATTCATCCGCAGTCTCCCCAATTCTGTAGGCATCCGATATTGTAACTGTTCGGTTAAACGGTAGATCTACAAAGGATGGTGGATCTATAGAAACTCTGCCTTTATGTATCGCCCTTCCCATATTATATTTTTCTTAGTAAGTCTGTACAAGTTTTATCCATTTTTTTGAATGAAGCTAAATCCGTATCATTAGCCTTTTTAGTAGAAATTATTTCATAGAAAAGACCTGTAGTTCCGGAATAGTCTTGGGGTTTATCAGACGCAATTGAATTTAATTGAAAATTTTTTATATCTTTTTCAGGCACGAATGGTCCTGCTTTTAATTTCACTTCCTCGTCCTTGATGACATAATCAATTTGTATTCCGATGTCTTTTAACGTTGCATCAATTGGCTTTGGAACTTCTTTGAAGTATTTTTCTATGAAATTGCTTTGTATTTTCTCGTCATTGCCTTCCTTTAAAATAACACCCCATTGTGCAAACAACATTAAGGACATTTCATTGAAACTTTCTAGTGCTTTCACTTTATCAAATATTTTTAAGAAGTGGTACATTGGCCCACTCGGTTCAAAAAAGTTGTGCAATCTATTTTCTGAAACCAGCAACATACGATCCATTCTCAAATCAATAAAATATCCCTCATCCCTTGAGAATAACGAGATGCGCTCCTGATACGTGTCACCATTTTGAATTTGAAATTCAAATAATTTTAGGTAAGGGGAAACAATCGTTTTAAAGTGCAACCTGAAATCCAATATAGATGTAAATCTAATTTCAAGTTGAACTTTGAATGTTTTCGTATCCATAAATATCACAATTATAAACTAAATTTAGACTTAAGAGAAATTTCCAGCAAAACTGAATTAGCTAATACAGCTTTAATCTTAAAGAAAGAATACCGTCTAACAAGCGAAGCAATAACATTTATCATTAAATGTAAATGACTTGAGAGCGCTTAAGTGAAACCTAAAAAATGTCTGTTTAATATGAGCTGGAATCCTGGGACGATTCCAACTGGATCTATTAGTGTTTTGAACTACAAGTGTTTATTTGTTGATATAACTTTTTATTAAAGCATTACTAAAAAATTTCTTTCTTTTTTGTTTTAGTTATTAAAGCTAACGCACATTAGACAACCAACATTTGCATTCGGTCTTAATTTATTGCTTGCGATGATTTGTACTTATAAATTTAATTTCTAAGTTTGAGCATTAAACGTAA
>DASZUY010000387.1:0-2257 GCA_035547495.1 Parafilimonas sp.
GAAATGCAGAATCAACAAGAAAAGATATTGCGCAAACAGTAAGCAGAATTATAGGACCAATTGCAAAGCCGGATAAAATTCAGTTTGTAAAAGGATTACCCAAAACACGCAGCGGAAAAATTATGCGCAGAATTTTAAGAAAGATCGCCGAAGGCGAAACACAAAATTTAGGTGATACAACTACGCTGCTCGATCCTGCAGTTGTTGATGAAATAAAAAACGGGAAAGTGTAATTAAACGACTGCTTTATTTTTCATTGCCCATTTTTCAATGATCGCAGCGAGATGATTTATATCAATCGGCTTACTTAAATAATCATCCATACCTGCCTGCAAACATTTTTCTTTATCGCCATACATTGTGCTTGCCGTAAGCGCAATAATTATTGGCTGCGTTTCCAAACAAAGACGAATCATTTTTGTGGCCTCGAAGCCATCCATTTCAGGCATAAGTCCATCCATCAATATAAGATCATATTGTTTTTCACTTACTATTTCCAAAGCTTCTTTTCCACTTGAAACAATATCAGGTTTATAACCTAATTTGTTCAACATTTTAACGGCAAGATGTTGGTTGATCTGGTCGTCTTCAGCCACTAAAATTTTTATTGGAAACTCTGTGGCAAATTCGTGTGAAACAGGATGCTTCGGTTTGTTTGGTCGTGTGTGGTCGTTCATAATAATATTGTTAAGTAAAACAGGGTCCTTTCCGTTATTTCCATCAAATATTTCTTTTGTGTTTTGCAGCAGCTTCTCAGCCGATTTTATTACAGCGTTTGTGTTTTTGATTTGTTCTGCGTTCAACTCAGAATCTGTTAACAGATTAGCCATCCCAAGTATGCCGTTTACAGAAGTATTTATTTCACGGTTTATTTTTGAAATGAGATTTTTATTTTTTTGTTTTTCAACAGTAAGCTCATCAAATAATTCTTTGGCAGAATTGGAAGCGTTCTTAAGCAACTCCTTCAACTCTTCGTTCTTGCTCTGCAACTCAAGAATCCTGCTGTTTTGCTTTCTTACATAACGCCACATAAGTATCGAGGTAAGTACGAGAACAGCGAGCGGAAAGATTAACCCGAGCAAAATATCCGGCGAAAGTTCTAATAGTTTTGAAATAATATTTATATAAAAAGGTTTTAGCATTCTTTATAATTTAACCAGCTTGTTGTACCGCAAACATTACAGATTCTTTTTTCTCTGCCTCCCTGGCTGTATTAATTATCATCACCTCTGCGGTAGAAAGTTTATCTAATATTGAAATATCTTTTAAATGCGGATTCCAATCGAAAATCAGTTTATCAATCGGCTTCCATAAAATCACCCAGCTAAAAATATCTGCGCTGGTTAGTATTATTGTTTCAAATTGATTGTTGGAATTTAAAATCAATGGAAATACGCCGTGACAAAGAGCAATAACAAGAAGACTCATTCCAAGCAGTATAAAACTTCTTTTCTTAAACCTTCTGAATTCAGCTTCACGCAAAGCTTTTTTTTCTGTGAAGTGCCTTTTAATTGCATACATCAGCGGCTGCGTATACTGCCGTTCTATTTCGTTTGAACATTTCAGTTTGTAAAAAATGATAGAAAATCTTTTTGCGTGTGCAACGCTGTTCATTATGTATTGCTCAAACTGGTGACTTAGCTGCCTTTTATAAAGTGGTGCCGGATCATGTGCATTAAAATAAGTGCTGATTGTTGGCACATCAACCGAAATAAAAATATTTATTTTCTTTGGCAGGCTATTGTCCATACAATTTTAGTTTAGAAAATGATTTATGAACTAGCTGCCATAAAAACGCATCAGGCAAAAAGGAATGATTAGATATTTCAACCTTAAAAAAAAGTAAAGTGCAGGAAAATAAAGAAGTTAATGTGGTAACTGCTTTCATGTACTGATTTTTCTGAATACTGGATAAGCGAAAGTAACTACATATCTCAAATTAATGATTGCGCCTGTTTAAGTATTATCTTTTGGGGATATAGAAAAGACGCATTTAATAATTGTCGATTTAAACTATATTTCACGTAAACAGTCAATTCAAAAATTCCTGTTCATGTCTGCAACGCAGCAGCAAAAAAATCAACACTTACTTTGGCGAGCCGGTTTTGGAATTAACACTGAAACCATAAAAAATATTGATGTACCTGATCATAAAGTTTTGTACACGGCATTAGAAAATGCTTCGCTTCCTCAACCAAATTATATTGATGTTGCTGACGATACGATAAAAGGTTTGGTGATGGGCTTTCAGCAAGTT
>DASZUY010000388.1:0-3117 GCA_035547495.1 Parafilimonas sp.
ATTCAATTCCTTTTACAAAAAGACCATCTTATTTTCGTCAAATTGGAAATATAAACTTTAGCCAGGCAATAGGTTTGCAATTAAATATTCCAATTTTTAACGGAAGACAACTGAGAACAAACTACGACAGGGCAAAACTGAATTTAGAAAATTCTCAGCTGCAATTAAGAGCAGATAATCTTACACTGCAACAAAATATTTATACAGCTTACAGCAATGCTGTTTCTGCTTTGGCAAAATTTAATGCTACCACAAAGGCTATGCAAACGCAGCAATATGCTTACGATTTAGGAACAAAAAGATATAATATAGGGTTGATGTCAACAATAGATTACATCACTTTACAAACCAATTTATTTACTGCAAAAATTAACCAGGTAGCAGCGCGGTATGATTATATTTTTAAAGTGAAAGTATTGGAATTTTATAAAGGTCAGGGCGTTCAGTTTTAAATTTTGTATGATACAATTTTTCAAGCTATGAGTAAAAAATTAAAATGGATTATCGGCGTACTTATTATAATAATTGTACTGCTTGTTATATTAAGCAAAGCGGGTGTGCTTTCTAAAGATGAAGGAACAAAGGTTACTGCCGAAAAAGCTGCTGTAAGAAATATTACAGAAACTGTTACCGCAAGTGGTAAGGTTTATCCTGAAGTGGAAGTAAAAATCAGCCCAGACATATCCGGTCAAATTGTAGAGCTTGATGTGCAGGAAGGAGATACGGTGCACAAAGGCCAAGTGCTTGCAAAAATTTATGCTGATATTTATTCTTCACAAAGAGACCAGGCGGCGGCAGTGGTTGCACAATCACAGGCGCAAGTTTCCAACTCACAGGCACAGTTAGGTGCTTTAAAAGCAACGTTAGACCAGGCAGAAGCTGCGTACAATCGCCAAAAAACTTTATTGAATGAAAAGGTTATTTCACAATCAGAATTTGAAACTGCGCAACAAGCTTATGAATCTGCAAAAGCAAATTATATCGCTGCACAAAGCGGTATAAAGGCCAACCAGGCAAGTGTGCAAAATGCAATGGCTGGTTTAACAAGCGCGAATAAAGATTTGCAGCGTGCTACTATTACAGCACCCATGGATGGCGTAGTAAGTTTATTAAGCGTAAAATTGGGTGAACGTGTTGCGGGCAATAGCTTTAATATAGGAACTGAAATGATGCGTATAGCAGATTTAAGCAGCATGGAAGTGCAGGTTGATGTTGGTGAAAACGATATTCCTAAAGTAAAGCTTGGCGATTCTGCCAATATTGAAATTGATGCGTTTAATAACAGAACGTTTAAGGGTGTGGTGTATAAAATAGCAAATCCTGAATCAGCATCTCTGTCTTCGGCTTCGGGTAATTCGTCATCTACTTCTGTTACCAATTACGAAGTGCACATCCGTTTATTACCATCAAGCTATAAAGATTTGATCGTAAAAAATCAACCATTTCCTTTTCGTCCTGAAATGACGGCGAGTGCGGATATTCAAACACAAACAGACAATAATGTTTTATCTGTTCCATTAAATGCTGTAACTACAAGAAGCATGAACGATGTAAAAAAAGCGGACAGTGCTAAAGCAAAAGAATTTGCAGGTTCAAGTACAAACCCGGGCGACAGCGATCTTGTAGAAGTTGTTTTTGCAGTGCAACCTGATGGTAAAGTAAAGCTTGAACCGGTAAAAACTTCAATACAGGATATTAATAATATTGAAATAACCAGCGGATTAAAACAAGGCGAGCAAGTTGTAACCGGGCCTTACGATGTAGTAAGCAAGACTTTGAAAAACGGTGATAAAGTAAAAGTGGTTAGCAAAGATGAGCTTGTTCAAAACTTCCAGAAAAAATAAACTAATAACAGAAGTATCATAAACGATATAGGATTGTCACGATTATTTTATGGAACAGGATCATAACCTTTTCCTCCCCATGGATGGCATTTCGAAATTCTTTTTAGCGCAAGCCATGTTCCTTTAAATACACCGTATTTTTTTAGCGCTTCCAAAGCGTAATTAGAGCATGTTGGTGTAAACCTGCACTGTGGACCTAAAATGGGTGAAATTATTGCCTGATAAATTTTTATCAGCACAATAAACGGGAAGCTCAATATTTTAAGAAGCCATTTCACTTATCAACTTTTTTATTGCCTTTTGTATCGTTTGTTTTAAAAAAAGATAATCAGGTTCAGTTTTATCAATGTATAAAAAAAACAAAGCTATTTGCTTTTTATTTTGTTCAAGAAAATTTAACAGCTCCACTTTTTCTGTTCTGTATGATTCGCGTAATAATCTCTTTATCCTGTTTCTGTCAACAGCCTTTTTAAAATTTCGTCTGCTTACACCAACGCCGGTTTTAATAATATTATCCTGATCTTCACTGAACTCATAAAAAATTTTTAACGGAAAAGCAGTAATAGATTTTCCTTTTGTAAAGATTCTATCCAACTGTTTTCTGCTTTTTAATCTTTCTTTTTTTTTGAATGAAAATTGTTTTATTGGCATGTAATAAAAAAGTCCCGCAAATTCGGGACTTTAAATTAGTTATTTATTTGAATGAATTATTTAAGCGGTCTTTCGTCTGAAATTGTAAGCTTTTTGCGACCTTTTGCACGGCGGCTTGCCAAAACTTTACGACCGTTAGCCGTTTGCATGCGTTTGCGAAAACCATGTACGCTTTTGCGACGACGATTGTGCGGCTGAAATGTACGTTTCATAATTTAATTTTTAAACTGTAATTAATTTCAACTATCAAGGCAACAGCCACCATACTGGTCCCGGTGAAAGGACGGCAAAATTAATAGAATTCAACTAAACTGCCGTTAAATTTTAATTTTGAATTATGACGCACAAAACCAAAGGTATTGTTCTGCGCACTATTTCTTATGGTGAAACAAGTATAATTACTTCTGTTTATACAGAGCTGTTTGGTTTGCAGAGCTATATTGTAAAAGGTGTGCGTCAGTCAACTAAAAAAACGCAGGCAAAAACCGCATATTTTCAACCTGCGGCAATTTTAGAAATGGAAGTTTACCATAACAACTTAAAGAATCTTCAATTTATTAAGGAATACAAATGGAGCTATTTATTTAATAAGATTTTGTTTGATGTTGTTCGAAATGCGGTT
>DASZUY010000389.1:0-1822 GCA_035547495.1 Parafilimonas sp.
CACATCGTGTGTGCCGTCTTCAAGTTCGAGATATTTTATGCTGTTATCGTCGTAACCTTTTTTCTTAAGCTCTTTAATCAAATCAAGTGTATCATCAATTGCATCAATCACACCGTTTTTATTGCGGTCTGCCTTCTCATCTAATGCACCACATTCAAAAAAAAATTTCAGCCACGGATAAAATTTTCCTTTTCTTATTTGATTATGCATGATGCGATGTTTTCCATCATCATAACCTTCTTTGTAACCTTTACTGCGCCACCAAAACGAACCACTAAATACACCAACATTTGCAAATTCTTCAGCATGATTCCAAACAATATCCAATGCACTTAAACCGCCCAAGGAAAAACCCGTAAAAGATTTTTCTTTAAACGAAGGCACATTATATATTGAATGAATGCGCGGCAACAATTCTTCAAACACAAATTTTGTATAAGCACCCGCTTTTGCACCGCGACCCTTATAATCAGGCTGGCTTGCTGTACCGTATTCCATCTTTCTGTCTTCACCGCAATAAATTCCAACACATAAAATAGGTTCAATTTTGCCTTCTTGTAAAAGTGAATTCAGTATTTCATCAAAAGGCATTTTGGGTAAATCCTGTCCATCGTTGATTAGCAACAAACTCATCTCTTCGGGATGCGGAACATTATTTGGTAAGTATGTATCAATAGTTACATCACGCTCTAAAAACTCTGAACCAAGCGTTAGAGATTCTACAATTATGTTCTTTGATTGTGTAGCCTCACTCATAAAGCATCAAATATATAAAGAGAAATTTTTTATTGATTTCTTTTCAAAAGCACATTATATTTTTTTAGTTTAAAGACCTTATCTTCAATTTAAATTAGCTGGCTGTTAAACGATAAACGAGCCAACCAACAATTAAACTTATATATGAAAAAGATTGGAATTTTATTTGGGCAGGAAAGAACTTTTCCGCAGGCATTTATAGAAAGAGTAAACAGTAAAAATGTTGATGGAATTGAAGCTGAAGCTGTGCGAATAGATAAGGTAATGCAGGGCGAACCAACAGAGTATTCTGTAATTCTTGACCGCATAAGCCAGGATGTTCCATTTTATCGTGCTTATTTAAAAAATGCTGCATTAACGGGAACGGCTGTTATAAATAATCCGTTTTGGTGGAGTGCCGATGAAAAGTTTTTTAATAATTGCCTTGCAACAAAAATTAATGTGCCTGTTCCAAAAACGGTTATTCTTCCATCCAGAGATTTGCCCACCGATACAGCAGATCAATCTTTTTCCAACCTTGCTTATCCATTAGACTGGGAAGGCATTTTTAATTATGTTGGATTTCCTGCATACATGAAACCATTTGCAGGTGGCGGATGGAAGAATGTTTATAAACTAAATTCAATGGCTGATTTTTTTGATAAGCATGCAGAAACCGGTCAGCTTGTAATGTTGTTGCAGGAAGAAATTGTGTTTGAAGAATATTATCGTTGTTATTGTATTGGCGGAAAGCATGTGCGTATTATGCCATATGAACCACGCAATCCCCATCACTTAAGATATGTGGCAAACTTTCAGCCATCTGAAGAAAAATTAAATGAGATGGAACAAATTGTTTTGCGCATCAATAAAAATTTAGGTTACGATTTTAATACAGTTGAATTAGCGTTACGTGATGGTGTGCCTTATGCAATTGATTTTTGTAATCCCGCACCGGATGCAGACCGCAATAGTGTAGGTGAAGAAAACTTTGCGTGGGTAGTAGAAACAGCGGCAAATTATGCAATTGAAAAAGCACAATCATACGAAGAAGGAAAAGATAATTTAACATGGGGAGAATATGTAA
>DASZUY010000390.1:0-3029 GCA_035547495.1 Parafilimonas sp.
TGGAAGCTTATTGTTGCAATTGTTATCGCAAACACAAAAAAACCGGCAATCACAAAAACAAATGGTGTTATGTTGATGCGATAAGCAAAAGTTTGCAACCACTTATTCATAAAATACCATGCAACCGGCGATGCAATCAGCAACGCAATAATTACCATCAGAATAAAATCTTTACTTAACAGCATTACGATATCGCCGATACCTGCACCCAATATTTTGCGTATGCTTATTTCTTTTGATCTTTTTTCTGATGTAAAAAGTATCAATCCAAAAAGACCAATACATGAAATGAAAATAGTAATAGCTGTGGCAGTATTCACCAGCGTTGCTGTTTGCTGATCTTTTTCATACAGCATTGCAAGCGACTCATCATAAAACTCATAGTTAAATGTACCAGCAGGATATAATTGTTTCCATGCCCGGCTAATCAGTGAAAGTGTTAATTTGATTACATCTGAATTTTTGTTTTTTGTTGCAAGTTTTATTGCCAGTGATTTTTCCCTGTCTGGCCTGTTGATGATACACAAGGGCGTAATCGGGTCATGAAAAGAAGCAATATGAAAGTCTGCAACAACTCCAACTATCGGATGCGGCTCATCATTCCAGTATAACATTTTTCCTATGGCATCCTGCGGATTTTTATAGCCCATGGAATTCAGAAAACTTTCATTTATCACATATTCTTTTACACTGTCTGCATGAATAAGATTTCTTCCTGCTAGTAGTTTTATATGATATAAAGGAATAAAATTTTCATTGCCTGCTACTTGTCCTACACGTACTTCTTTTTCGCCGGTACTTGTAAGTTTTAGCGCCATACTTCTTGCATTGTCTGTCATAGGCGGCAACCATTGCAAGGCAACATCGTTTACAGACGACATTTTTCTTATCTCGTTCGCAAGTACTGAAATCTTAGACAAGCTATCATCCCAAGGCGTAGGCACTATGATGATAGCAGCTGAATTAAATCCCGGATTTTTTTCACGGGTATATTGCAGTTGATTTGCAATCACAATACTTCCGATTATAAAAGCAAGAGATACTGTAAACTGAAATACAATCAAACCTTTTCTTAAAAGCCATTTTTCACTTCCTGCATGCGCCTCCAATCCTTTTAAACTTTGCACAGGTAAATGTGCCGATAAGACTTTCGCCGGGTAAAACCCTGCGAGTAAAGAAGTAAAGAGCGTAACGACTGATAAAAAAATAATGGTAGAAAGATCAAAAAAGTTAAACGTTATTCCATGCGGAATAAAAGAGTGAAACGCAGCAAGAACCGGGTTTACCAATAAAACAGCCAACAATACTGCAATGAATGTAACGACAAAGGTTTCTGAAAGAAATTGAAATACTAACCCGCTTCGGCTGCTGCCTAGCACTTTTCTAACACCTACTTCTTTTGCACGCTGAACAGATTGTGCGGTTGACAAGTTTATAAAATTAATGATCGCAAGTATTAAGATAAATAAACCGATTACCATCAGGTAATAGAGCACAGTTTTATTTGCAGTTCTGAATGAATTCTCGATCACGTCTGCATTAAAATGCATGTCTGATAAAGGCTCAAGCCACAATGCGAGGTGAACATCTGCAGCAGCATGCCGCTTTACGAGTGCCTGTAACTGATCATTGAGTTTAACGGGGGTTGAGCCTGCGGATAATTTTACAAACGTCCACGTATTCATGAAATTTTCTGCCCATGAATCGGTATCGATCCTGCTTTTTAAAAAGTTTGTTTGCAACGTAGAAAATGAAATAAAATCTGTAAAACCAAGATCAGTATTTCCGACCCAATCTTTGATAATTCCGGAAACGGTTGCAGTAAGCGAATCATCATAAATTATTTGTTTGCCGATGATATTATTCAAAGGTTCATTGCCAAAATATTGTTGCGCTCTGTTTTTTGTTAGCACAACTTTTAAAGGTGCATTCAACGCCGTAACAGCATCACCTGCCAGCCATTGATATTTAAAAATGCTGAAGTATTGAGGTTGTGCAAGCACGGTGGTAACAAAATGAGATTCACTTGTGCGGCTATCAAAATGTTTCAAAGGCTTGTTCCTTTCAGGAATTGCTACATCTGCATTGTAAGGAATAATTCCTGCTATGTTGTTTATCGTTGATAATTCTGAACGTCCGAATTCAGATACACCTATTGGCAATCTACCAAAATGCAGTTTGTTTCCTGAATTCTCTGTTACATCGCCCATCACGCGATAAATATTTTCTTTGCCCGGATGAAAATTATCAAAGCTGAATTCAAAACTGCAGATAACATAAATAACAATGCATGCGCACAATCCTAACGCAAGTCCAAGCACATTTATAATTGAAAAAACCTTATTCCGGATTATATTCCGCCACGCGGTTTTGAAATAATTTTTGAACATAACTCAATTTTGAAATTGGGAGATAGGGAAATTGCAATTCCAAAATTTCCCAATTGTACTTTTCCCAATTATTTATTCTGTTCTCAAACTCGTTACCGGGTTTGCCATCGCTGCTTTTATTGCCTGGAAACTTATTGTTGCCAATGCAATAAGTATGGCAGCAAGTCCGCCGGCAAGAAATATCAACCAACTTACATCAATACGATAAGCATAATTCTGCAACCATTGATTCATGAAATACCATGCAAGCGGTGCGGCAATTAAAAATGCAATTGAAATAAGTATTATAAATTCTTTAGAAAACAGGTAAACGATGTTGGAAGTAGTTGCACCAAGCACTTTGCGAATACCAACCTCTTTAATTCTTTGTACTGCCATGAATGACGCTAACCCGTACAACCCAAGACAGCTAAGGAATATAGCGATGGCTGCAAAAATTTTATACAACTGAGATAGCTGGCTTTCCTGTTTGTAAAAACTTGCAACTTTATCATCTAAAAACCTGTATTCATACACATTATTCGGAAATGTTTGCTGCCATAATTCTTTTATGGATTGCATAGTAGAGGCAATATTTGTAGTTGAAAGTTTTATTGACGCCTCACGATACATAGTACTGTTTGTGGCAATAAGCAATGG
>DASZUY010000391.1:0-1928 GCA_035547495.1 Parafilimonas sp.
TTGCTGCAAAAACATTCATGATGGTTCCAAGTCTCGTTTCTGAATCATACAACTTATTATAATCTTCATCTAAAAAATGAAATTCAAATGGACGATAAGGCACCAAAGTTTTCCAGCTTGATCCGAGATAAGCAATTGTTTGTTGCAAATGCGCACCAGATACTTTTACGAGTAACTGTCTTCTCCATTCTTCAGGAAATAAAACAAATGGTTTTATGGGTGAATGCAAAGATTCAAAATGAAAATCTTTTACTACACCTTCAACAGTCCCTTCACGTTCATCGCCTATAAACATTTTTTTACCTATTGCTTCCTGCGCACTCCATCCCAATTGTTTTGCAGCCGATTCATTTAAAATAAAATGATAAATATTGTCGTGATAGTTATCGTGCGAAACATCTTTTATATCCTGTGCAGTAAGATTTTTACCGGCAATAATTTGCAGCCCAACAGTTGGAATATAATCTTCGTCTATACGATCTGCAAGCACTGCTATCTGTTTATTTTCAGGCATAGCGGCAGATCGCATACTGAAACCTCCGCCACCCTGCACCGGCGTATTAGAACAGGACGCAACATTCAAAACATCAGGATTTTTTTTGAATTGCTGTTTTATTACAGCAAGGTTGTTCATTGTTTTATCGTCGAGCGGCAATACAATGATGTGATCTTTATCATAACCCAATTTTATATGTTGAATAAAATACAATTGCTGTTGTACGATAAAAGTTGACACAATAAGAAACACAGAAATCGCAAACTGAAAAACGATCAACGATTTTCTTAATGCTTGTCCTGACGTTGTATTTTTAAACGCTCCTTTTAAAACTTTTGCAGGTTGAAATTTTGTAAGAATAAGTGCAGGATAAACACCGGCAAGAAAACTAATGATTAGTGCAACACCAATTGAGAATGAAATAAACGGTAATGAAAAAAGTGCTTGTGTTTTTAGTTGTTCGTTAGATAAATTGTTGAAGAACGGTAACAATAATGCCGACAACACCAAACTCAACGCAACGGCAATTAAAGAAAGTAAAATTGACTCGTTGATAAATTGCCAGAACAATTGTTTTTTTAACGCGCCAATTACTTTGCGCACGCCAACTTCTCTTGCTCTTTCCAGCGAACGTGCGGTGCTTAGGTTTACATAAGTGAAGCAGGCAATAATAAGAATCAATAAAGCAACCGCAGCAAGAATATAAATATAAGTGATGCTGTTGTTTGGAACGAAACTATCGTAAGGAGAATAGAGATGTATTTTATTAAATGGCTCGAGGAAAAAATTTATCGTTGCACCTTTGCCTTCCATTTCCTTTTTCATAAAAGCAGGAAGCTTTGCCTGCAATGACGCAACATCATTTTTATTTTTCAGTAATAAGTAAGTTGTATAATTCGCATCCCAATAAGAATCTTCATAATCCGGTGTAATGCCGAGTGAAGAGAATGATGCAAGCAAATCGAATTGTATTTGCGAGTTGGAAGGACAATCCTGCATCACAGCAGTTACATGATATAAATTACTATCGTTGCCAACACGTAATGTTTTATTGATTGGATTGCTGTTACCAAAATATTTTTTTGCAGTTGATTCTGTTAGGATGACATCGTATGGTGTGGCAAGCGCGTCGTGTATATTACCACTTAATAATTTGAATGAAAAGATATCAAAGAAGTTTGCATCAGCATACATAAAATTTTTCTCATCAAACATCTTATCATCTGAGCGAACAACCCTGCTGTATTCTGTCATTTTAATGGCGGATTGCACTTCAGGAAAAGTTTTGGGAAAAATTGCAGCGACTCTTACGCTTGTATAATTTCCTTCATTCGATTCATTACTTCCTGCAAAATTGTATTGCATGATAACACGCGCAATGCGATCACCATTCTTTTCAAACTTATCAAAACTTAATTCATGCTGAATGTAT
>DASZUY010000392.1:0-6051 GCA_035547495.1 Parafilimonas sp.
CAGCAAGAGGAAAGCAATCTATTGCTAACATCCAGGATTTTACAGCGCGTATTGATACAAAAACTTCTTCAGTAAATAAATTATTTGCAGATACGGTTTTGTATGATTCGATAAAGAGCGCCGTTACCGAACTAAAATCAACAATAGAAAAAGCAAACGATTTTGCAAATAACATTAATGTGTTTTCAAAAAATCTTTCAACAGCCAGCGACAAATTATCGGACACTACAAATACTGCGGGCATACTATTAAATGACAAACAAACTGCAGAAGACATTCAAACCACCATACAAAATCTAAAAGCAGCCAGCAAAAAACTTGATGAAGATCTCGAAGCACTCCAACATAATTTTTTATTGAAAGGTTATTTCAGGAAGAAAAACAAAACTCAACAGTAACAGCTAAGTACTCTTATTAAGCCGGTACAAAATGACAACAATCAACATTGCTGATGATGTATCTCATTTTTAACTCTAGTATGGTAAAATATTTTTAACGTCCGAAATTATTTTCTTTTCAAATCGAATTTTCTCATCTTAAAAACTAATCGTATGAAAAAATTTTTATCAATCACCACAGTATTATTTTTCGCCATTACAGTTTGCGCTCAGCCAAACACATGGGTTCAAAAGGCAAATTATGGAGGTGGTCAAAGACAGGCTGCTTCTGCATTTGCAATTAATGGAAAAATTTATGTTTGCCTTGGTTTAAACGCTTCCGCCCAACCAATGAACGATCTTTGGGAGTATGATCCTGTAACGAATGCGTGGACACGCAAAGCCGATTTTCCCGGCACTGCAAGGTATTCTGCTGTTGCTTTTACTTTAAACGGGAAAGGTTATGTTGGTACAGGTTATAATGGTTCAACTTATTTCAAAGATTTTTGGCAATATGATCCTGTAACAAATACATGGATAAGAAAAAAAGATTTTGCAGGACAGAAAAGAAGGTTTGCAACTGGCTTTGTAATTAATAACAAGGGATACATTGGTTGCGGTACAACATTCTATCCAAATGAAATATTTCACAAAGATTTTTGGGAATATGATCCTGCTGCGGACGTTTGGACGCGCAAAGCTGATTTCGGTGGCGGTGGCAGATCGAATGCAAGAGGTTTCTCTATCGGCAACAAAGGTTATATGGGAACAGGTTATTATAATGGCTGGCATACTGATTTTTGGGAATACAATCCTGCTACTAATGCATGGTTACAAAAAACAGATTTTGGTGGAGCAGCGAGAGAATGGGCAGCCGCTTTCTCAATTGGGGACAAAGGTTATTTAGGTACGGGTTACGCTTTTGCTTATTATAAAGATTTCTGGGAGTTTGATCCGATGAAAAACACATGGACACGCAAAGCAGATTTTGGAGGCAGTGCACGAAATAATGCCATTGGTATATCTGATGGAACAAAAGGTTATATAGGTCTTGGCTACAATGGTTCTGCAACAGAAAATGATTTTTGGGCTTATTGTCCTGCACTGGATACACCTGGTGTAATTAAAGGACAGAAAATAAATCTTTGTGGTGGCGGTAAATTTAATTACGGCATCGATACTGTGCCCGGTGCAGTATATTATACGTGGACAGTGCCCGCTAATACTTCTATCATTGCGGGGCAAGGTTCATCAACTATCAGGTTAAATGTGCAAAGCAATTTTAAAAGCGGAGATATTAGTGTTGTCGCAAATAATTTGTGCAGCAGCAGCGCTCCGTCTGTTGTTTCACTAACTGCAAAACCGGCAAAACCATCCGTAATTTCAGGACCATCGGTTGTAATGCCTTACCAACAAAATATTGTGTTTAGTGTAACTGATCAAAATGTGATTTTTAATTGGACTGTTCTGCCGATAGATGCAAAGATTACTTCCGGCTGGGGAACAAATTCAATAATTGTAACATGGGGCTCAACCAGTGGTTATGTTGCAGTAAGTGCAAGTAACAATTGCGGTTTGTCTGATTCAAGAGCAAAAGCAGTAGCAATAAGCGGGAGCCATGCAATGGCTAAATCGTTGCCCGATATCAATGATTTATTTACAATTAACCCAAACCCCGCTAAGAGCAGTTGCATGCTTTCATTTAATTCATCAATACAAACAGCATATACACTTTCTGTTTCTGATGTAAATGGAAAAGTAATTTTAATGAAACAAGGATTTACAATAGTTGGCGAAAACAAAATTGTTATTGATGTAAGTATGCTTTCCAATGGTATGTATTTAATAAGTCTTACAGATAAAACTGGCAAACACAGTTTAAAGTTTTATAAAGATTAAATAGTAATCATACTAAAACGTGTGCAGTATAAATTAGCTGCGCACATTTTTTATTCAGAATTTTACACTATAATTTTTTACAGTGCAACTTCCATCTACAATGCAAGCAATGGTGCTTGAGCAACAAAAGCAACCATTGGTTTTAAAAACCTTGAATGTTCCTTCGCCCTCAGCACAACAAGTGCTTGTAAAAATAATTGCATGCGGTGTTTGCAGAACTGATTTGCATATTGTTGATGGTGAACTTACGCAGCCAAAACTTCCACTCATTATCGGTCATGAAGTTGTTGGCATTGTTGTAAAAAAAGGAAGCGCAGTAATAAAATTGAACGAAGGAGATTTTGTAGGAATTCCGTGGCTTGGTTTCACCTGCGGTAAATGCAGGTATTGTTTGAAAGGAAAAGAAAATTTATGCGAGAATGCATTGTTCACGGGTTATACAATCGATGGCGGTTATGCAGAATATACCGTGGCATTCGAACAATATTGTTTTTCGTTAAATGAAATATATGCAAATGCTTCATGCGCGCCACTTTTATGTGCAGGTTTAATCGGCTATCGTTCTTACAATATGATTGATGCAAACGCTGAAACAATCGGTATTTATGGTTTTGGTGCAGCGGCACATTTAATTACGCAGGCTGCAATTTATCAGCATAAAAAAATATATGCATTTACAAGAGATGGCGATAGACAGGCGCAACAATTTGCTTTGAACCTGGGCGCTGTTTGGGCCGGTGATTCATCTAAAGCTTCGCCTGTAAAGTTAGATGCAGCAATAATCTTCGCACCTGTTGGAAGCCTCGTTCCCAAAGCATTGCACGATGTTGCTAAAGGCGGAACTGTCGTTTGCGGCGGCATTCACATGAGTAATATTCCATCTTTTTCTTATGATATTTTATGGGAAGAAAGAAGCATTCAATCTGTTGCGAATCTTACAAGAAAAGACGGCGATGAATTTCTGAAACTTGCTGCAGCAGCAAACATCAAAACAGAAATAAAATTGTTTCAACTGCATGAAGCCAACGAAGCTTTACAACAACTGCGCGAAGGAAAATTTACTGGCGCTGCTGTATTAATAATGTAACAAAATGATGACATCACATAACCATTGCTGAAGGCTGTTATTTTATTCAACGCTTCATACAATAACTTCGTAATGCTGATTTATTTTACAAAATCATGTTTATAAAAGAATCCCGGTATTGCTTATTGCGTTCATTTCACAAAAGTGTAAAACGTTCAGGTTTTGAAAAAAGTCTTCAGCAAATATTATTAGTTGAGGGACCGATATTTTATCTGCGCTTTTTTTATTTACCATTTCTTCATCACAAACCTCTTCGTTAACTCGGCAAATACAACATAAGCAAGTACAATCAGCAATACGCTTGAGAAAACAGTAAATGGCAAAGGAAATAATTCAAAATCTTTTGCAAAAGGCAAATAAGGAATAATTAAACACGCGGTAAATGTAAACAAGCTTGCTGTGAGCAAATATTTTGATGGTTTACTTTTAAAAAAGATGTGCCGTGTTCTTAATACCTGCAAAATTAGAATTTGTGATAATAAACTTTCCATAAACCATCCTGTTCTGAAAACCTGAGGCGTTGCATGAAAATAAGTATACAACATACCGAACGTAAGAAAGTCGAACAGTGAACTTTGCAAACCAAACGCGATCATAAATTTCCGGATATATTTTATATCCCATCTCCTTGGCTTAATAACAAGTTCTTTATCTACATTGTCTGATGCAATAGCAATCGCAGGCAAATCGCTTAAAAAATTATTTAATAAAATCTGCACAGGCAGCAGCGGCAAAAAAGGTAACAATAAAGATGCAACTGCCATGCTGATCATGTTACCAAAATTTGCGCTGGTAGTTACATAAATATATTTCATGGTGTTCATAAAAGTTTTTCTTCCTTCTTCAACACCTTCGCGAATTACATCAATATTCTGATCAAGCAAAACAAGGTCGGCTGCTTCTTTTGCAACATCAACCGCATTGTCAATTGAAATACCAACGTCAGCTGCTTTCAAAGCATTTGCATCATTAATACCATCGCCCATATAACCCACTGCATGACCAATTTGCTGAAACGCCTTTACAATTCTTTGCTTTTGTTGCGGCTCTACTTCTGCAAATACATCTGCTTGCCTTACATTCATACGCAGCGCGTCATCTGTCATTGTTTCAAGATCATTTCCTGTAACAATTTTTTCAGTACTCAATCCTATTTGCCCAGCAAGATGTTTTGCAACAAGGCGATTATCACCTGTAATAACTTTTAATGCAATACCTGTTTGCTTAAGGCGATTAATAGAATCAATAATTCCTTTCTTAGGCGAATCAGACATCGTTAAAAAACCGAGGAAGATCATATTTGTTTCGTCGTCTTTATTAATAACAGGATCATCACTCACATCCTTATAACATACAGCAATAGTTCTGTAGCCTTGTTCACTTAAATTTTCGAATTGTGTTTGAATAGATTTTTTAAACGCTTCATCAATTACTTCTATTTCTTGATTCGCATTTTCAACCTGCGTGCAAACAGAAAGCACATTATTAACTGCGCCTTTTGTAATCATAATATGCTTATCATTTTCTGATACAACAATGCTCAAACGCTTGCGTTGAAAATCGTAAGGCACTTCATCAATTTTTTTAAAAATATCTGTGCTTATGTTGCAGGCATTTTTTATGGCTTCATCTATCGGGTTGGAAAATCCTGTTTGACATTTTGCATTTATCAACGCATACAATAACACTTTATCGTTTTGTTTTCCATTGAAATCAATTGCCGCATGCACTTTTATAAGGCCTTCTGTAATGGTTCCGGTTTTATCGCTGCATAAAATATCAATCTCACCAAGATTTTGAATAGCGCTTAATTTTTTTACAATTACTTTTTTTTCAGCCATTCTTTTTGCGCCTGCAGCTAATGTTATAGTTACAATTGCCGGTAAAAGTTCCGGCGCTAAACCAACTGCTAACGCTAATGCAAACAAAATAGAATCAAATACAGGTTTATGCAATAACAAATTAATAATGAGAATAGCAATTGAAATAACGACAGTTAAATACATGAGCAAGTATCCAAACCTGTTAATGCCTTTTTCAAATGCGGTTGGTGTTTGTTCTTTTTGAAGTGAGTAACCGATTTTGCCGAGAACTGTTTTATCGCCCGTGTTTACTGCAAGCA
Source organism: Parafilimonas sp. (assembly GCA_035547495.1). Lineage (GTDB taxonomy): Bacteria > Bacteroidota > Bacteroidia > Chitinophagales > Chitinophagaceae > Parafilimonas. Next base: position 5,486 of record DASZUY010000392.1, read on the forward strand.
CAGTTGCTGTTCCGTTAATAACACTCGTTCCTTTAAAAACTGCATTGGTAACTTTTGATAATGGAGCCATTACATTACAATTACCCGAGAATTTTTCTGCAGGAAATGATTCCCCGGTAAGCACCGATTCATTTACATGCAAATCGTTTGACTGAGTGATGAAACAGTCTGCAGGAATAATATCACCGGCGTTTAATAAAATAATATCACCGGGCACAACGTCTTCAACCGGAATTTCTTTTTCAACGCCATCTCTTTTTACAGCAGCTTTGTTGTGCACTAAGCGGCGAAGCTCTTCAACTGCTTTGCCCGCATTTCTTTCCTGGAAAAAACCTAAAATTCCGGTAAGCAGTAAAACGATGAGAATGATTATACTTTCTGAATATTCGCCTAAAACAGTTGAAAGAATAACGGCAAAAACAAGTAATAAGATTAATGGATTTTTGTATTGAGATAAAAGCAATAGCAAATCTTTTATCCAGGGCTTTTCAATCTTAAACTGGTTTGTATTTTGTGTTTGCTTTTGATGTGCATTGGGTTCAGTTAAACCATTTAATGAAGTATTT
>DASZUY010000393.1:0-4707 GCA_035547495.1 Parafilimonas sp.
GTTTCCTTAGCATATTTTTCAGAACGCAATTGTCTAACTTTAGAAGCATGTCTTGCTTCAACAGAATGAATGCGCACTGCTGCAGACAATATAGTATCACTCGACATAACATTTGTTACCTGTCCTTTATATGCACGTACACCAGTGTCTTCAAAAGTTTGGGATACGGCAAGAAAAGTATCATAGTCTGAGAATACGGTGGGAAAAGCGCCGCCTGCTGTATAATCAAACTTCGGTTCGCTTACCGGTCTCTTTCCTAACGCTGCAATAGTTGTTGTAAGAAATGCTACATGTTCAATTTCGTGCTGACCAATAATGCTGAATGTTTTCTTTGCATCATTATCTGTTATCAATCCGTTTGTTTTATTTGCATTTCTATAAAATGATGCTTCGAGATATTCTAATGTGAGCGCAAAATTTAAAACATCTGAAACGGAAGACATCTTTTTATCGCCGGCGTAAGCTTTCTTAAACATTCCGCCTAATAAAAAGGGTACGGCGGTTAAAGCAATTTTACTTCCAACGTTGCGTATGGCACTGCGTCTTGAATCCATGCGGTCATAAACCTCCGGATCTGTTTTTTCTATTTGTGTAAATATGTTATTCAGGTTCATAAATCTGGTTTTAAAGTTTACATAGGAAATGATTTCATATCCATGTTCGTTTTAATAAATGGTTTTACTGCTGTTAAAACATCATGCGGTGTTTTCATTACATCCAGTCCTGCAATATCAACTACAGACCTGTCTGCAAAAGAATTCATCATCACCAACTCTCTTATATAACCAGCATGTCTTGCTTCAACAGAAACAATTTTTCCTGCCAAAACCAGGTAATCAGGATTTTGAATGCGATAAGCAACACCATTATAAGCACCCACACCTGTATCTTCAAACACTTGTGCTGTAGTTAAAACACTGGTTCTGCTTGAAAAATCAACAGCACTAAAATCAAATTGAAATTCTCCTATGGCACTGCTGGCTAAAGCTGTTTTAAAAAATTCGCGGTGTGCAATTTCGTGATCGCGTATTTGCTTTAATCTTGTTTGCTCCCAGTTTGTTGCGCCGCTGTAAAAGTTATCTGAAACCATGATGTAAAAAGCAGCTTCCAACTGTTCAAGCAGGTAAGCATAATTAAGAATAGCCACGTCGCCTGTGCCGTAACTGCCATTAGCAGTTGAATTTTCAATTGCTGAACCATTGACGTTTGAATTGTCAACAGATTTTTGACAAGCAACAGCAATTGCAGTAATGCCGGCTACACCACCGAGTTTACCAAGAAATTTCCGCCTGGAAAAACCTGTTTCGTTTTCCTCAACAGAAGGTTTTGTTTTCGTTAGCATAAAATTGTTTTTAGTGAAGAAGTGTATTTGCTGTAAAGCGTATGTTCAATCAACGGAAATAAATATGCCATGGATTTTTACGAAGTAATAAAAGCGCTCAATTATTCTTTCGGATTATAAACTTGATATGATTATAGACGATGCGAATAAACTTTTGAGCGTACTACTAATTATCGTGTTTAGAAAAAAAGTTTATTGGTTTGATTTGTAGACTTAATGCGCCTGTATGAATTTTAAATTCAACAAAAAAGCCGCTCAAAGATTTAAGCGGCGCATATATACCCTTTTGAAACTATTTCTAATTTAAACTGCGAAAATCTACCGGTACTAATTTGCTTACGCCGGGTTCCTGCATGGTAACACCATAAATTACATCCACACTGCTCATCGTCATTTTATTGTGTGTTACAATAATGAATTGCGAGTTATCGCTAAAGCGTTGTATCATTTGTGTGAACTTGCCAACGTTTGCATCATCAAGCGGTGCATCTACTTCATCCAAAATACAGAACGGTGCAGGCTTAATTAAATAGATAGCAAACAACAACGCAGTTGCTGTAAGTGTTTTTTCACCACCGCTTAATTGTGTTATGGATGAAGGCTTTTTGCCTTTAGGTTTTGCCACTACATCAATGCCGGTTTCTGCAAGATTCGCAGGATTTTCAAGCACAAGATCAGCCGTATCTTCTTCAGTAAATAATGCTTTAAATACCTGCTGAAAATTTTCACGCACTTTATTAAATGTGTCGAGGAATTGCTGGTTAGCCGTTGCTTCTGTTTCTTCTATTGTTTGCAGCAAACTTTCTTTTGCATTTACCAGATCTGATTTTTGTTCGAGAATAAATTCATAACGTTTTTTGATCTCAACAAACGCTTCAATGGCTGTCGGATTTACTTCGCCGATATTTTCCAAACGTTTGCGCATTTTATCAGCACTTGCCTGCAAATCTTCCAAAGCAGAAGTTGTTTTGCGCGGCTCATCAATTATTGTATCCAGATCAACTTTAAACTCAACCTGCAAACGTTCGCGCATGCCCGCAAGGTTTAATTTAAGTTCGTTCAGCTTATCTTTTATTTCATTGAGTAAAGCATCAACCAATTCACGGTTTTTTATTTTATGCCGAAGTGAACTTTCTTTTTCCTGCAAAGCATTGCGTTGATTGTAATAAGCAGCATCAGCTTCGTTCAAACTTTTTTCTTCGGCTTCTTTTGTCTGTAACAAATTATGCAATTCGCTTTCTGTTGCAATTAAATTTTCTGAACCTGTTTCTATTTGTGTTGTTGCTTCAGCCAGTTGTTTTGTGTTTTCTTCAATTTGAATATGCAAATCCTTTAACTGTGTTTGCTTGTACTGAAGTTCCTGCAGCAATGCAGTTATTTTACTTTGCAGTTTTGTGTACGCAATATTATTTTCATTGTACACAGTGGAAGCGCTGCTGTATTCCTTTTCGGCTAAAATATAGGCTTCTTCTGCTTCTTTAATTTGGTTGGAAGTTTCCTGCAATTCTTCATTAATAACAAAAAGTTCAGCCCGCATATTTTCAACAATGCTTTGCTCATTTTGCAAACGCGCTTGTAATTGTTCAGTTTGTCTTTGAGCATTTTGTTGAAGCGATTGCAGGTTTTCAATTTTATTTTTTAAAGCGAAAACTGCATTGGTCAGTTGATTAATTTCCTGCTCTGTTTGTTTGATGAGATTTTCTTTGAGTTGCTCGTTAAAGCCTATTACCTCATTGTGTTTATACTGAATATCTTTCTTTAAGCTGTTTACAATTTTTTCCTGCGCTGCAATTTCTTCACGCATTTTTTCCAGGTTCTTTGCGCGACCAATTCTTTTTCCTTCAAACAAACCAACACTGCCGCCACTCAACGTGTATTCACCTTTTACATACTTGCCCGATTTTTCCAAAATAATGGCGCCGCTGTTATCTGTAAGCGCTTCTTCATTTTCTGCAATGAAAACATTACCCAATAAATATTCTGCAAGTTTTTTATAGGGCTCATCCACTTCAATTACATCAAGCGCTTTTGTTGTATGTTCCGGTTGATGCGTTGTAACTTCTACACCTGCAATTTTATCAAGCAATAAAAAATTTGCTTTGCCCTTATTGTTTGTGCTTAGAAGATTTACTGCCTGCAAACCTTCTTCCAAATTGTTTACGATATAATAATTTAGATAAGGCGCGAGCACATTTTCAAGCGCTGTTCTGTAGGCTTGCTGCACATAAATTATATCTGAAAGAATGGGCGCCTGCAAATTCCACTGCGCATTTTTATGCAGAAATTTTACGCTTTCAGGATAACCTTCCATTGAATCAACCAGACTTTTCAGCAGATCATGTTCATTGCGTTTTGAATCAAACTTCCTGTTTTCTTCCGTTAATTTACTGCGTAAAATTTCAAGCTCGTTTTGGGAATCAAGAATTTGCTGTTTTGTAAACTCGTGCTGCTCTTTTAACTGTTGTAAGCTTTGTTGTTTTTCTTCAAGCGTAATTGTTTTGGCTGATAATTCGCTTTCAATTTTCTGCAGCTCATCATTGCGTTTTTGCTGCTCCTGCTCAATTTGAAATAAACTTCTGTTTATATTTTGAATAGAAGTATCAGCAACAGCAAGATTTTTTTCAGCATCAAATTGTTTACGCTGTGTTTGCAGATGCGCACTGCGAATTTTATCTGTAGATGTTCTTTTTTCATCAAGCGATGCACGTTTTGCATCTGCTTCATTTCTTAATTGCTCAAGCTTTTCTTTTAGTTCTGCAAAAACAGCTTCATCTTTTTCTTTTTGCAGTTGGGTATATTGAATAGAATCATCAATATTTTTTAATTGCCCGTTTGCTCTCTGTAAAAAATCTTTTAACGATCTTTCTTTTTCTTTTAAATATTGCAGGCTTTGTGAAGCAAGGTTCTTTTGATTTTCTTTACCGCGAAGATTTTGCAGCAATTCATTAAATGCATGCTGCTTTGCCTGCAATGCTCTTTCCTGTTCTACGAACGTCAGCTTTTCTTTTTCTATGGATGCATCTTCGGTTGCTATCTCAGCTTCCAGTTCGTGTTTGCGGTTTGTTTCTTCTTCCTGCTGATGATTTAGCTCTTTGTATGTTAGGTTGAAACCTTCCAGCGCAGCTTTCGCAAGCTCAATAGAAACTTCTTTAAAATCTTTTTTTATCTCATGATATTTCTCTGCTTTTTTTGCCTGGCTTTCTACAACCTTTAACTGGTTTTGAATTTCAAACAATAGATCTTCAATCCTGCTTAAATCACCTTCTGTTGCATCGAGCTTTAGTTTCGCTTCTTTTTTTCTTGTCTTATAAATAGTGATACCGGCTGCCTGCTCTAACATGCGGCGGCGGCTGTTGTCTTTATCT
>DASZUY010000394.1:0-25275 GCA_035547495.1 Parafilimonas sp.
AATTTCGCAATTACTAACAGATAGCAGGCGGCTTATTTTTCCTGAAACAACCTTGTTTTTTGCAATTGTTACGCAACAAAGAGATGCGCATGTTTTTATTGCTGAATTATACGAAAGAGGTGTTCAGAATTTTGTTGTTCAAAAAGATTTCGATGCTTCAAAATTTATAACGGCTAACTTTATTTTTGTTGATGATACATTAAAAGCTTTACAAAAGGTTGCAGCGTTTCATCGTTCTCAATTCACCTATCCTGTAATTGCAATTACAGGCAGTAACGGAAAAACAATTGTAAAAGAATGGCTGTACCAATTGTTATCTCCTGAATTTAATATTGTACGCAGCCCGAGAAGTTATAACTCTCAAATTGGTGTGCCGTTGAGTGTTTGGCAGTTAAATGAAAAACACAATCTCGCTATTGTTGAAGCGGGTATTTCTCAACGTAACGAAATGCTACAGCTAGAAAAAATTATCAAACCTGACATCGGCATTTTTACAAACATCGGCAACGCACACGATGAAAATTTTTCTTCGACTGAAGAAAAAATCAGGGAAAAACTAATCCTGTTTAAAAATTGCAATAACGTAATTGTAAATGCTGATAAAGAAGAATTGATAACTGTGTTGAAACAAAACACAAAAGCCGCTTTATTTACCTGGGGAAAAAATAAAAGTAATGTTGTTTCAATATCGTCTATTCAAAAAAAAGAAACAACAACACAGTTAACATTTTTATATCAGCAAAATTCTGTTAGCATAATCATTCCGTTTATTGATGATGCTTCTTTGCAGAACGCAATTACGTGTATATGCACGTTGCTTTTTTTTAAAGTTGATATTGATGAAATAAAAAAAAGAATTTCATCGCTGCAGCCAATTGATATGCGATTGCAGCTTACGCCTGCAATTAACAATTGTTCTTTAATTAATGACAGCTATAGTTTTGATATCGCTTCCTTTTCTGTTGCGCTCGATTTTATGCAACAACAAAATCAATTTTCACAAAAAGCAGTTATTCTTTCAGATATTCCGGGCGCTGAAAATAAAGGCATATATGCTGAGATAACAGAAATGTTGAAAGCAAAAAAAATAAAAAGAGCAATAGTTATTGGTGAACAGTGGAACACGTATTACCCTTTTCTGCAAAACGCAGTTGAGCAGGTGCAACATTTTCTAACAACAGACATTTTTTTGCAACAATTTTCTGCAAATCATTTTCGCGATGAACTGATACTTTTAAAAGGTGCCCGCAAATTTAGTTTTGAAAACATTGCTGCATTGTTGCAGCAAAAAGTTCATCAAACCATGCTTGAAATAAATCTCACAGCAATGGTTCATAATCTTAATGAATATCGCCGCATACTAAAGCCGGGCGTAAAGATTATGGCGATGGTTAAAGCATCAGGTTATGGTAGCGGCAGCACTGAAATTGCTAATGTGCTGCAATTTCATAAAGCAGATTATTTAGCGGTTGCTTATGCAGATGAAGGTGTTGAATTGCGAAAGGCAAATATTCGTTTGCCGATCATGATCATGAACATTGATGAATACGCATTTGAAAGTGTGATTCAATATAACCTTGAGCCTGAAATTTATTCTTTCTTTATCTTAAAAAGCTTTGATGCTTTTCTCGATAAACAAGGTTTACAACAATATCCTGTGCATCTAAAATTAGATACAGGCATGCACAGATTGGGCTTTAATGAAAACGAAGTTGACGAATTGGTTGACTATTTAAAAAACAACAGTCGCATAATTATAAAATCTGTTTTTAGTCATCTTACTTCGGGAGAAGACGTGAATGATGATGCTTTTACTTTTCAACAGTCAGAAAAATTATCTGCTGCGTGTGAAAAAATAAAAAACGAATTAGGGTATTCATTTATGAAACACCTTTCCAATTCTGCAGCAACCATTTTAAAACCGCAACTGCAATTTGATATGGTGCGCCTTGGAATTGGTTTGTATGGTATTGATGCAAGTCATTCAAACAAACTTTCTCTTAAACCCGTTGCTACTTTAAAAACTACCATTGCACAATTGCGTAAAGTGCATGCCGGCGATACGGTTGGTTATAATCGCAAAGGAAAAATAAATAAAGCCACTTTAATTGCTACGCTGCGCATTGGATATGCAGATGGTTTACGAAGATGTTTAAGTAATGGCATCGGAAATGTTTTTATAAAAAATAAACTTGCGCCAATTATAGGAAATATCGCTATGGACATGACGATGGTTGATGTAACATGTATTGATGATTTAAAAGACGGAGATGAAGCAGAAATTTTTGGTGCACACATTTCTGTTGAAGAAGTGGCGGCCAATTGCAACACGATTGCCTATGAAATCTTAACCGGCATTAACCAACGCGTAAAACGTGTTTATATCGAAGAGTGAAATCTACAGCATTAGTGTATCTAAACTATAAATGGAATAAGACTATATTTTAGCTACTGTAATGCTTTTTAATTTTTTAATCCAGCTATTGCAAAACCAAAGAAGTATAAATGCAACAATTGCAATTACAGCATCAATACAAGACCACCAAAAAGGAATACCACGAAGTCTCTCCCAGGCTAAAGCGATCAGCACACATAAAATAGAAGCAATCATTCCCCAGGTAACAATCCATTCATTTTTTACAGGATCTTTTAAGGGACCAATAAAAGCAATCGCAATTAGCAGATGCGCAAAGGCCAGCCAGTCGAAACCATAACGCATGAACGGATACTTATCATTTGTTTCAGTTAATCCTTTGTTTACATATTGCCACCAATCACGTAAAAAAGTGGGAAGTGCATCAGGTTTTGAAAGAAGAATATTTAATTCAGTTTTTAAAGGAATTGCAGAAATTCCATTTAACAACAATCCGATAATTGTTATTACAATGGCAGCTTTTATTTTTTTTCGCAAGCGGGTTTCGTCATTTATTATTGCAGGCATCAGAAAAAATTTCTATAAAGTTATAGATACCAGAAACGTATCGCCTCATCAGCCGCTGCAAATATTAGCTTATTATTAGTTTAAGAATTAAATTAAACTTTCAATTTGCCTTCAATTGAATCATCAATGGTTTTACCGATAGCAGCGCCCGCAAGTCTTTTAACAAATGCAATTGCTTGTCCGTGTTTGTTATCCCAATAGTAACCTTCAGTGGGCTCAACTTTAATTACAGAAATACGCGGATCATCTATACCTTCTGTAAACCAAACTTTCATGGTAGGCTCCCACAATTCTTTTATTTTTTCTTTGTCTTTCGATACAGTTGCTTCGCCATAAATATTCATAAAGTTGCTGTAAGAAGATCCCTGAAATAATAGTTGCACAGTTGGATCTGCAAGCAACTCATCATTTTTTTTACTATCAATTGCGCTGAGAAACCAAAAGTTTCCATCGTCGTCAATTTTTTGTACAGCCATTGGTCGCGTGGCGAAAGATTGGCCCGGTGCAATGTTTGTACAAAAGAAACATGTCTTTGCGCTGTTTGCTAATTCCTTAATTTTTTTTGTTGCTTCTTCGCCCCGCAAATCTTTGTAGTTTTCTTCAGGCTGTTGTTTGTTTATGCTATCCATAATTTTTTATATAGATGTAGCAAAACTGATACCTGAATTATTACTGATTATTTTAAATGAAAAATCTCGGCGCATAATATGTTTATATCAATTTTAATTTTGTAACGATGCAACTTGTCTCCAAAAAAGAACTGCCACGCATAAAACATCGAACCGCAGCAATCGTTTATTTTTTTCTTTCCGGTTTTGGATATTCAACATGGGCATCGCGCATACCGGGCATTCAAATACAATTACACATAAACGAGGCACAACTGGGTACGGCATTGCTCGCATCGCCAATTGGTGTTTTGGTCACTGTGCCATTTACAAGTAATCTTCTTAATCGCTACAGCAGCAAAAGCATTATGTTATTTGGTGCGATATTTTATAACCTCATGCTTGCATTGCTTGCTTTTACAACGCAGCTGTGGCAATTGTGGCTGGTGCTTTTTGCATTTGGCTCTTCGCGCAACTTGCTTAATCTTTCAATGAATGCGCAAGGTGTGGAAGTACAGCGATTGTATGAAAATTCTATCATCACGAGTTTTCATGCAGTGTGGAGTATGGCTGGCTTTGCAGGTGCAGCAGTTGGCTATTTCTTTGTGTTGTCTAATCTTCCGCTTGCGGCGCATCTTGTTTCGGTAAGTATTGTTTTATTGATTTTATCGATTGCATTTTATCCGAACACGTATTATACAAGACAACATGTTCCTCAACGAAAAAAATTATTTGTTTGGCCCGATAAGCATCTTATAGTTTTTGCAATGATTGCATTTGCATCGATGGCTTGTGAAAACGTTATGTACGACTGGAGCGGAATATATTTTCGTAAAGCAATACTTGCACCAAGAACTACAGCAACCGCTGCATTTGTTTTGTACATGGTTTGTATGACGACCGGGCGTTTTTTTGGTGATAAGATCGTTCCGAAATTTGGTATTACAAATATTCTGCGATACAGTGGCGCATTTATTTGCATAGGTTTATTAATGGCAAGTTTGTTTCCATATATAGCCACTGCGGCAGTTGGTTTTATATTGATTGGCTTTGGGGTATCATGCATTATACCTTTAGTGTTTAGTCTTGCCGGAAAATCAACAACCATGAGCAGCGGAACGGCGATTGCTTCTGTTTCTACTATTAGTTATTTTGGATTTCTTGCAGTGCCACCGGGCGTTGGTTTTATTGCGCAGGCAATTGGTTTGCGCTGGTCGTTTGGAATCATTTCAATTTTTGGAGCAGCGATATTTTTTTTGGTATCAATGATAAAACAGCAGGAATAATTTTTTATCGTTGCATTCAATTTATATAAGCGCTATCTTTTCGAAATAATTTTATTAAAGTCACTAACATGCTTTCCATTAAACAAACGCTAATTACCGCACTTTTATTTGTCATCCACCTTTGCGATGCGCAAAGTAACCCGCAAACAGATTATCATGCATGGTGGCAAGATGGATATCCATCATCTCATTCAAAAGATCCAAATGCAAAATTGCTTTCATTGATATCAGTAAAAGGAAATCGTTTCGTAAATGCAAATGGTGATGCAGTTTTATTTCGCGGTGTATCAATTGCAGATCCTGATAAAATTGAACATGAAGGACATTGGAATAAATCACTGTTTGAAAATGTAAAAAATATGGGTGCAATGTTGGTGCGTATTCCTGTGCATCCGGTTGCCTGGCGTGAACGTACGTCCAATAATTATCTTATGCTGCTTGATTCAGCAACGAGCTGGTGCACTTCGCTTGGTTTATATATTGATATTGACTGGCACTCCATCGGCAATCTTGAAATGGAATTATTTCAGGACCCGATGTATAACACCACGCTTAAAGAAACGTATGAGTTTTGGAGAACGATAGCAAACCATTTCAGCGATAACAACACAATTGCTTTTTATGAATTGTTTAATGAGCCAACAACCTATCGCGGACAATTAGGAAATATAAGCTGGAGTGAATGGAAAAAAATTAATGAAAATATTATTGCATTAATAAGAGCTTACGATATTGAAACCATTCCGCTTGTTGCAGGCTTCGATTGGGCTTATGATCTTACACCTTTGCGTGAAGAGCCAATTAATGCAAAAAACATTGGTTATGTAACACATCCTTATCCAAATAAAAGATCGCAGCCATGGGAGCCAAAGTGGGAAGAAGATTTCGGTTTTGCTGCACAACAGTACCCTGTTATTGCAACTGAAATTGGGTTTGATATAAAAAAAGGTGAACCAGAAGATGGTAAAGATAATTATGGGCAACGCATCACGCAATATCTCGAAAATAATGGCATAAGCTGGCTTGCTTGGGTGTATGATCCGGAGTGGTGGCCGCAATTAATTAAATCGTGGAATTTTGATTTGACGGGTAGTGGCGAATATTTTAAAAAGGCTATGCAATCAAACAAAAAATAAAACGCAAGCTGTTTAATTCGTTGCTAATTAAAAATGAATAAATAATAAATTGAACAGAGTAAATTTCTTCTATAATATTTCTGCATTTACCAACTTAAAATAACGAACATTTACTTCAAGCTCCTCGCCTGTTAAATCAAAATATATATTCTGCAGTTGATGCAGGTATTTTACAGGCTTCAGGTTTTTTAAGGTATCGCAAAACAAGTTCACGCCGTTATCATCAACGGTGCATTTAAAATAATTGCATTCAAAAACGGAGGAATCTCTCAGCCAGTCAAACTGTTTAAAGCCGGCGTGTAATAAAATATCCTTGGTAACAGAAATAGGTATAATACGATCGATACTTAACCATTTGCCTTCAATTAAAACTTGTTTTTGTCCAATTTTTTTTATTGATCCTATCTTACTCCTTTCTTCTTCTGATGATGTTTGAAATTCGAAAAGATCATTGATTCGCAATTCTGTTAGATGCAGCATATGTTGAACTTTTAAAGGTGATGTAATTAAAAACTAATTCCTTTAAAGTTAGACAAAATGATGCCGGGACTTTGCAATATCAGGTAAAACCCTGCTCGTTAAAAACATTAATTGTAAGCAAGCTTTTTTAAATTAATTTGCTTTAGGAAGCGCACAAACTTTTAAGCAGTTCCTAAGGTGTAATTTAGCTATGATAATTCATGCAACAAATTCTTTGGTTTATATAACTTTAGTGTGTGAAGCGAAATGTTTTTATAAGAGGAAATTATTTTGTTTTTATAACAGGTTTAATTTTTTTAAATACAGCTTGCAAAAAGAATAACAATTCAACACCTCCCGACGTTCGCATCACATCTATTTCGCCAACCAAGGGAAGCTATGGTATTACAGATACTTTACACGGCATTGGCTTCGGAAATAACATTGCCGAAGTACAGGTTTTTTTTGGAAGCGTTCAGGCTGTTATTGCACAGATAAAGGATAACGCAATAATTGTAACAGTTCCAAAAAAAGCTGAGTCAGGATATATAAGCCTCGTGAAGGGAAATCAAAAAATAAGTGGTCCGCCTTTTCAATATATTAATACAATCACAGTTACTACACTTGTTGGCAAAGGCTTTCCTGGGTATGTTGATGGCAAAACTGCCGATGCCTTGTTTAATTTTCCACGCGGAATAGCAATGGATGCACAAGGGAACATTTTTGTTGCGGATTTTGGTAATTACTGCATTCGTAAAATTTCCGTTGATGGAAATGTAACTACCATTGCCGGTAACAGCAAAAAAGGTTATGTTGACGGACCGGCGGCGAACGCATCTTTCGCTGCGTTAAATGGACTTGCATTTGGACATGATGGAAATTTATATATAGCTGATGCGACACGTATTCGAAAATGGTCGCCTAACTTAAATGTAATCACAACTGTAGCAGGTAATGCTAATTCCGGCAATACCGACGGTGATGGAATTAATGCGACGTTTGGTCTTCCTTACAGTATTACAACAGACAATATTGGAAATTTATATGCAACGGATGTTGCAAATAATAACGTCCGAAAAATTTCTAAGTCAGCACATGTTTCAACATTGGCTGGTAGTGTTCAGGGATTTGCTGATGGTAATGGAATAAATGCATTATTTAATTTTCCAGGTGCTATAATTTTTGACTCGGCAAATGCTATTATGTATGTAGCTGATGCAGGTAACTTTCGGGTGCGTACATTAAACGCTGCCGGCGATGTTTTCACTTATGCTGGCGATGGAAACTATGGTTATGTAGATGGTAGATTTTTTAATGCCGAATTCAAATTTCCTACAGGAATTACAGTTGATAAAAAGGGTAATGTTTATGTGTGCGGCGAAGATGATGCGGTTCGAAAAATATCTGTTCAGGGAGATGTTACAACAATCGCAGGTTCTGACCAGGAAGGATTTTTAGACGGAAGTGGAGAGAAAGCTTTGTTCAATCAACCCATATACATGTTAACCGCTCCGGATGGTACAATCTATGTTTCCGATCATTCAAACCATGCAATACGTAAGATAGTGATCGAATAAGAACAAAGTGTTTAACTGTATACTTGCAGTGATAAAATAGACATGCAACAAAATTTTTTTTAGTAAAGCGCATTCAAATCATTTACTAACTTAGTCGCTCTGCCTCATTATTAAAATTGTTTCCACATGAATAAAATAATCACTTCACTATTTACTATTCTTTGCTGCTTAAGTTTAAACATTATCTCTGCGCAAAACAACACATTAACCGCACAAGAGAAAAAAGATGGTTGGAAATTATTGTTCGACGGGAAAAATTTAACCGGCTGGCATTCTTATTTGGAAAAAGCGCCTGCCAAAGGATGGCTGGTTAAGGATGAAGCTATTTTTATAAATGAAGATGATAAAAGTGTTGATAACACTGATCTTATTACTGATGAAGAATTCGAAAATTTTGATTTGAAATTAGAATTTAAAACAGACACCTGTGCAAACAGTGGTGTTATGTTTTATGTACATGAAGATCCTAAATATCAAAACACCTGGGAAACCGGACCTGAAATGCAAATTGATGATGTAGTGTGCGGCCCCGATCATCTTTCTAAAATGAACCGCATGGGAACAATGTATGATTTATATCCTGTCGATTCAGAATATGTTGGTCCATCAGGTCACTGGTATCAGTATGAAATAAAAGCAGATCATGGTCATGTACAGTTCTTTGAAGACGGACATAAAGTTATTGATGCACAGATCTGGAATCAACATTGGAAAGATTTAATTGCTGCAGTTAAGTTTAAAGACATGCCTGGCTTCGGTACATTTCATAAAGGGCATATAGCATTGCAGGGAACAGAAAACGGAAAGATCTGGTTTAGAAATGTAAAAATTAAATCGCTCTAAATCTTTTTAAATATCTAATCGCTTCTCAATTTATAACTCATCATTATTAAAACTTCGCGTCATGGAAAATGATAACAACGCATCTTCAGAAAAACAAATTACACGTAAAGATTTTTTAAAGAATACGGCATTAGCCACAGCAGGATTTTATATTGTGCCTCGACACGTTTTAGGTAAAGGTTATGTGCCGCCAAGTGATAAGCTGTATATAGCCGCAGTTGGTTGTGGTGGAGAAGCGGAAAACGATATTCATCATTTTGCAACAGCACCGAAGAAAAATGCGGTAATTGCTTTTTTGTGTGATGTTGATGACAGGCAAGGTGCACCGCGCCGCAAAGAATTTCCGCAGGCAAAATATTATAACGACTGGCGTGAAATGTTTGACAAGGAAAATAAAAATTTTGATGCGGTAACCGTTGCCATTCCCGATCACAATCATGCAATTGTTGGATTAAGTGCAATGAAGATGAACAAACATCTTTATTTACAAAAACCATTAACGCACGATATATACGAAGCGCGTATTCTTACACAGGCTGCAGCAAAATATAAAGTGGTAACACAAATGGGCGACCAAGGCGCATCGTGTGACGGCATGCGTACTTTACGTGAATGGTTTGAAGCAGGATTGATTGGTGATATTACACATGTATACAATTGGACAAACCGTCCAGTTTGGCCGCAAGGTATTCCATGGCCTTCTGCGAAGCCGCCCGTACCAAACGAATTGAAATGGGATCTGTGGTTAGGCACGGCTCAGTATGTTGATTACATCGATAATCTTGTTCCATTTAACTGGCGCGGCTGGTGGCGGTTTGGAACTGGTGCGTTGGGCGATATGGCTTGTCATATTATTGGTCCTTCTTTTAAATTATTACAGCTTGGTTATCCTTACGAAGTTACCTGCAGTGCAACAACTGTTTATTCGGGTATTTTTAAAGAAGCAGATTATCCTGAAAGCATTCCGCCCTCAAGCGTTCTTCGTTATAAATTCAAATTAAAAGATGGACGCGATTTAAAATTATACTGGATGGATGGAGGCATTGTTCCTGATCGCCCGGATGAATTGGATGAAGATGTAAACATGAATGAAGCATTAGCCGATATTCCTGAAGAAAATGATTTTGAAGGAGGCAGTTTATTTATCGGAACAAAAGGAAAAGTTTCGTGTGGCTGGGGCGGAAGCCATCCAAGATTATTACCGCTTTCATTAAATAAAGATGTAAACATTCCGCAAAAATATCCGCGTGTTCAGGGCGGCATGGATGGACATTGGTGGCAATGGGTTGATGCATGTATTGCAGGTTATGGAAACATGGAAGTTGATTCGCCTTTCGAAGGTTATGCTGGTCCGCTTACTGAAACTGTGTTAATGGGAAATTTATTATTGCGCAGTTTTAATCTTCGCAAAACAGTTAAAGTAAAAGATCCTGTTTACGGAGAACAAACAGAAGTTGAAACGCCGGGCAGATATTTCGCTTACAAATGGGATGGCGAAAACATGCGCATCACCAACTTCGAACCTGCCAATCAATTCGTGAAACGAGAATACAGGCAAGGCTGGGGAGAACTAAAATTATAGTTCCAGTAAATTATTAGCTGATAGTTTTATCAGCTAATAATTTTATCGTGTTTGAAAAGATAAGGAATAAAAAAAGCGGCAAGACAACCAATAACAACCTGCGTTCCCACAACAAGCGCTTTAAAATCTGCAGGCACTTCACCAATTACGGAACGGCGAATGATGATGCCAAGAAAAAAGATGGCAACAGTTATCAGAATAACAGCAATGCGATAAGACAGAATTCCTTTCTTCAAATAGTGAACAAAGAGATAGAATATCCATCCCGAGGTGATTAACTGCAGGATGGAGCCAAAAACAATTACTGTTACATCCAATCCATTAAAATCATAAAAAGAAGCGATGCCTCTGTAAGCAATCACAAAAATGGTATTTGCAACTGCAGCAATAAGACCGGCAAACAATCCGCTTAAAATTCCGCGCGAAAAATCGGTTTGCGCATATTCGTAATTCATAAAAAAGGTTTTAATTATTAATGAAGGGATGAGTTGATAACTAAAACCAAAGCGAAGCAATAAATATCAATCGTTAGAAATCTCGGCCAATGGAAAATTTGAAATAATATACTTTAAAGATAGAAAAAAAATTGAAAACATTTTGATTTTATGGCTGCGGATGATTCGCCGGCACATTTCCATCACCTCTGCCGTGTTCAAAAAAAGTAGGCATTTGCCTTTGCGGTTTATTAAAATTCTTCAGGTTGTATGTAAACGTAACAAGAAAATATCTTGTAAGTACTTTTGTTTGCACATCCTGAATATAATTTTCACTTGCTGTACGTGTAATGCTTACATTCTGATTCAGCAAGTCAAAAACACTAAACTTTAGTTCTGCCTGTTTCTTTTTCAAAAACTGTTTTGCAATAAATGCATTTAATAAAGGTACTGTTGTATTGTAACCGGCCGCGCGGCCTGAGTATGCGGTAAAATCAAAATCAGCTTCAAGTTCCCAACCGGACTTTGTATAGTAAGTAGCTTCTGTATTTAATAACTGTGAAAAATAATTTTGATTAGAATCTGGCTTGATAGAATAGTGTGCTATGTTATAAGTTGGCGTTGCAGAAAAGTTCATATCAAAATTATTTTTGAGATTGGTAGTGAATTTGAATGTCTCGCCAATTGTATAATTCTGCGTAGCATTAATAACATTGTTTATAACTGAAACACTGCGCGCATCTGTAAAGTTGGTGGTGAAATTTAAATTTGATTTTGGTTTCTTTAGTTGAAATCCATAATTAAAAAAGGCAGAAATATTGTACGTGCCATTAAGATTTGTGTAACGAATGGTATCAACTAAATTGCTGTTTGTTGTAACGTTACTTACAATTTGATTATGAATAAAACTTGCATTTACCGTTGCAAAAATATTTCTGAAGTGAACATTATCAAATGAAGTGTACAGCAACCTGAATGAATGCGTAAAAGATTGCTTCAAATCAGGATTACCAATTTGAACATTTAAAGGATCGCTGTTATCTATTACAGGTTGCAACTGCGTTACACCTGGCTGTGAAGTTCTTCCTGAATAATTAAACCGCAAGTTTGATGTTTTGCTAAACACGTAGCGAAGGTTAGCGGTTGGATACATGTTAGTATAATGTTGTGTAAGCTGAATATTTTTAGAGCTGTTAATACTTGTAAGATTTCCAAACTGAACACCATTGCCAAAACTTAAATTTAGATTTTTACTTTGTATGCGATAATTAAGTGTAACACGATTGGACGAATAAGTATTTTCATAGTCGTTTGTTAATAAAGAATCAACGGTACTAAATTTTTGTGTTGAGCTATCGTAGTCGTACGTTAACCTGTTAGATGTTGTTTTATTGTAATTATAATTATAATCAAGTTCTAATTGTGAATGCTTACCAACTGGCTCTGTATAAGCTGCGGTAGTACTTATTCCCGTGCCTTTTGTATCAGATAAATAATGCTGATTGATAGTGTATGCAGAATCAATTCCATTATTAAAATAATCAGTAACAGAAAAATTATCTCCATGTCCTTTGTTTGAGTTACCACTTCCATTTACATCTAAAGACAACGTTCTTCCCTGTTTTTGAAATCTATGTCTGAATAATGCATCTATATTTCCGTTATAACCGTCATTATAACTATTCGCAATCGCATTGGCTTTATTTGCAGTGTCTCCACTTGCATATACCGTATTTGTTATTGCTTGTGAAGTATTGGTTGTTTGCTGATAACTAAAATTCGGGCGAATGATAAAAGAATTATTCGAATCAATTTGTGTTTCTATATTTAGATTTATTCGTTGATTAACGATCCTGTTTCCTGATGTTTGATCCTGGTTGCTGTTATTATTGAGCTTCGTATTATTCGGAACAAAATTTTCTTGTTGTATTTTCTGATCTTTAGAAGTAAGTAAGTTGTTATAAAAATAACTTCCATAAACATTTGTATTTTTTCCCCATTGATCGCGGTAATTTAATCCGGCAGCGGCCGTTGTTATAATCCCATCGTTGCTGGTATTTGCATTTAGTGTTCGCAATTGCTGAAAACCTCCGCCAAAGCCACCGCGGCCACCTCCACCGCCGCGTGTAAAACCGCCGAAACCACCACCTCTTCCACCACCGCCACCGCTTCCAAAAATATCCTGCGGTGTAAAATTTTGTTTGTTCGTATTATTTAACTGACCAATAAAACTGATTTGCTGATTGCCTTTGAAAATATTATAGTTTGCAGCAACATCGTATAAATTTTTATTGCCTGCACCTGCTACAAATTTTCCGAACGTACCGCTGTTTTTTTTCGTAACAATGTTCACTGTCTTTACGCGGTTACCATCATCAAAACCTGTAAAAGCACTTTGATCACTTTGATCATCAAAAATCTGAATCTTATCAATTACATCACTCGGTAAATTCTGCGTTGCCATTCTTGGATCATCACCAAAAAAACGTTTACCATTTACTAAAACACGCTGTACGGTTTCACCTTGCGCTTTTATATTTCCTGTTTTATCAACATCAACACCGGGCAATTTTTTTAAAAGATCTTCTGCCGTTGCATTTGGCTTTGTATTAAAACTCCCGGCGCTATATTCAACAGTATCTTTTTTTATAACGATCGGTGCTGTTTGTACTACAACCGTTTCTAGTTCGTGTGCTTTTTGCGCCATGTATATTATGCCCGCGTTTAATGATGTGTTGTTACTATCAATCGTAAAGTTTGTATATCGCGTTTCATACCCGCTAAACGAAATTTTTAAAATGTAATCAGACGATGTAAGATTATTAATTGTGAAAGCACCATCATCGCCAGATAATGCCTGCATTACAGTACTTGAATCTTTGCGAAGCACACTAATGGTTGCATGTTTTAAAACCTGGTGTTCAGTTGTATCACGCAGCTGTCCTTTAATTGAGCCGTTTACAGTAATCTGTCCAAAAATGTTTGTGTAAATTGAAAATAATAATCCTGCTAAAAGTAGTTTTTGTAACATATACATGCTTTAATGCTACAGGTTATGATTACAAACTTTATACTTATGTTTAATATTAAAAAAAGAAATGCGACTAAAGGCGAAAATTTAGCGGGAAAATGTTATTTAAAGAATGTGAAGTATAGCACTGTTTAGTTTTGTTTTTTTTGATAAAAGATCTATTGATTTTACCTTTTCTTAAAATAAATTTTTACAATTATTAATTATGACAAACGATTTAATTACGGTTCTTGCAAACGTTGCACTTACATTATCATTTCTTGTGGCATTGATATTTGGAGTTGTGCAGGTTAAAGCTGCTGCGCGTGACAGACGGGAACGATTAACACTTGAAACGTTGCGCAATTTTCAAACACATGAATTTGCGGAGCTTTTGCACTATATAAATACGCGTAAAATACCAAAAGACCAGGCTGAAATGCAAAAGCTTTCAGCAGAAGAACAAACCATGTTTATTCAGTTTGCACAACAAATGGAATCGCTTGGAATTTTAGTAGCTGAGAAGTTTATCAATATCGATTTGGTTGATAAAACGCTTGGCTCATTTGTAACAACTTCATGGGAAAAATATAAAGCGATGTTTTTGGATATTCGAGAGAAAGCACCAGATCCTTTTTTGGGCGAATATTTTCAATGGCTTGCTGAGCGCATTGATGAACGCATGAAACAAAATCCTCGAAAACCATTTTATAAAGAAAAACAGCTCAGTTAAAACCTGTTCAATCATTAAAATAAAAAAGGCTTTCGCAAGAAAGCCTTTAAACTTAAACTCAAAATTTAATTTACAGGAATGTTTTGTTGTGGCGTTTCTTTACCTGGTATTATTGGTAAACTTACCTGCAAAACACCGTCAGCATAATTTGCTTTAATGTTTGTTACATCCATACTTTCATCAATGCTAAAAATTCTTTCAAAAGCACCGCGACTGTATTCTCTTTTAATCCAGTCAGGATGAGGCAAGCCTTCCGGCGGCATATAAGAAACGATGAGTTGATTGCCTTGTGTTTTCACACTAAAATTTTCCTTAACTCTTCCGGGAGCAAACACCAGTAATTCATAACTATTTTCAGTTTTATAAATATTTACCGGTGCCCGAAAATGCGACTGCATAAATGCAAATCTTTCTTTGCCGCGTTCAAAATGCGGCGCCCATGCATGTTTGTGATACATAATTTTTCTTTTTTAAACTTTATGAATAATTAATAATTGCTTATTGAAGAATCGCGTGTTGATTGTTTCTGATGTAAATGATTGTTGTTGTGATAGCCATCATTATTTTGATCATTACAATTATGATGATACCTGTGAAATGGATATCGGTTACTATAAAACCACAACCTTCCGAATGCATAATTGAGACTTACTATTGTAATTATTGTTGATAGTAACCCGATTAAAATTAAACTTCCTCTTTTCATAATGCATTATTTAATTTCTTCGTTTATTGCTTGTGTCGCAAATAATTCTTTCTCCATTTTCTGAATAAAACTTTTTCTTTCTTCATCACTCATGTTGCCAGCGTTGTGTATAAGAAGGATTCCAGAAATACTGTTCACCAAATTTTGCATTCCAATACCTTCCTCGTTTACGCCAGTAAAAAATTCTTAAAGCAAAAAATATAGAGAAGAAAACAAAAAAGAATTTAAATGGAAATGGTATGAAAAATATTATTGCGCCTACAGCAACGCCTGCTAAAATCGCGTTTAAAACTTGCTTCGTTTTCATAATGCTGTATTTTATTAAGAAGACGAACGCAGCAAGAAATTACCTTAAGCTTTTTCAAAAATTATAATATAAAGTTTATAAAGTTTTGGAAAATGCTTTCCTTTGGATTAATAGTTTTGCATATGCGTTAACCAATATCTTAAACATGCAAGTTTTTTCCATTTCGTTCTATGTAACTACTGCTGTTATTATTTTGGTGATTATTATTAAAACATATTTGTTTATTACGAGAACATCATCTCATAAATACACAAACTGGTTCATGTTTGATAAATACCATATTTATAATTCAAGCAGTGAAAAAACTGCGCGGGCTAAAAAAACACAAAATGTTTTAAGTGTTATAATTTTAATTTCTATTATTATTGATTTAGTTTTTTTACTTCTTTGGCAGAAAGGTTAATTTAAATATGTGCAACGTTGGATTAAAATATATAGCACAGATAATTATGCCGAAGCCAATATTATAAAAGGCATGCTTGAGGAAAATAGCATAAGGGCAATTCTCTTTAACAAACAAGACAGCAGCTATTTATTTCTTGGCGAAATTGAATTATATGTTTCGGTGCATTTAAAAGATGTGGCACTGCATCTTTTAAATAATGCCTTGTTCAATTAAACATTCTTTTTTCTTTCGATTAATTATTTCTTTCCTATAACTTCATGCCACTTAGAAACAACGCTATGAAGCTTTTCTTATTTCTTGCATCTATTCTCATTCTTGCAAAAACACAAGCACAAACTATTACAGGGTTTTCTCAAAATAATGCTGCCATTCAAATACAAACTGAACAGGCTTTTGATTCTGTATTAAGTGCAGCACATATTGGTTCAACAATAAAATTACTTTCATCAAAGCCGCATAATTTAAGCTCTGCTGCAAGTAAAGAAGTTGCAGATACAATTTTAAACAGGTATAAAAGTTATGGCTTTGATGCGCATTTAGAAAAGTTTACAGTTTTGTTTCCAACACCTAAAACACGGTTGCTTGAAATGATTGCTCCCAAAAAATACCAGGCAATTTTAAAAGAACCTGCATTAAAAGAAGATGCAACATCGGGACAGGAAAATCAATTGCCAACATATAATGCATATAGTGCAGATGGAGATGTAACTGCACCTCTGGTATTTGTAAATTATGGGTTGCCTGATGACTATGATAAACTCGCAGAAATGGGTATTGATGTGAAAGGGAAAATTGTTATTGCGAAATACGGAAGAAGCTGGCGTGGCATTAAACCAAAAGTTGCGCAGGAGCACGGCGCTATTGGTTGTATTATTTACAGCGATCCGATGGATGATGGATATTTTCAGGGAGATGTATATCCGGAAGGTGCTTTTAAGAATGAATTTGGTGTTCAACGTGGAAGTGTAATGGATATGCCCATTTATCCCGGAGATCCTTTAACACCAGGTGTTGGAGCTGATAGTACTGCTGTAAGAATTTCATCGCATAATGAAGCGCCTAATCTTTTGAAAATACCTGTGCTGCCGATCAGTTATCATGATGCACGGCCTTTGCTTGAATCTTTAGACGGACCTGTTGTGCCTGATGGTTGGCAAGGTGGATTGCCGTTTACTTATCATATTGGCGCAGGAAAAACACAAGTGCATTTAAAGCTAGAATTTAACTGGAACATGGTTCCGTGTTACGATGTAATTGCGATGATAAAAGGTTC
Organism: Parafilimonas sp.; assembly: GCA_035547495.1. Taxonomy (GTDB): domain Bacteria; phylum Bacteroidota; class Bacteroidia; order Chitinophagales; family Chitinophagaceae; genus Parafilimonas. Next base: position 17,302 of record DASZUY010000394.1, read on the forward strand.
AGAATTTCCGGATGAATGGGTAATGCGTGGTAATCATCATGATGCTTGGGTTAATGGCGCTGCAGATCCCATTAGTGGGCAATCTGCGATGTTGGAAGAAGCGAAAGCAATTGGAGAATTAGTAAAAAAAGGTTGGAGACCTAAGCGTACAATTGTTTATTGTTCATGGGATGGGGAAGAACCTGCATTACTTGGTTCAACTGAATTTGCAGAAGAACATGCTGCCGAACTGCAACAAAAAGCTGTTGTTTATATAAACAGTGATGGAAATGGACGAGGGTTTTTGTTTGCAGGTGGTTCGCAAGCCTTGCAAGCGTTAGTAGAGGAAATTTCTAAAACCATAGTTGATCCTGAAAAAAAGATTTCTGTTTTTGATAGATGGAAAGCAAATAAAATAGCGCATACTTCATCAGCAAAAACAAAAAAAGAAATTTTAGCCGATAACAATTATGAACTCTCTGCTTTGGGCAGCGGCTCTGATTATTCGCCATTCCTTCAACACTTAGGAATACCTTCTTTAGATATAGGTTATGGAGGTGAAGATGCCGGAGGTGAATACCATTCTATTTATGATTCTTATGATGATTACAGGCGTTTTAAAGATCCAACTTTTGAATATGGCGTAGCACTGTCAAAAACAGCGGGGCATGCAGTTTTGCGCATGGCTGATGCTGATATATTACCGTTTAATTTCTCAGATCTTTTTAAAAGAGTAAATACTTATGCAACAGATTTAATAAACTCTTTAAATGATATGCGTGAATCAACTACAATAGAAAATGATTTACTTAAAAAAAGAGAATATCAACTTGCTGCAGATCCTACCAAGCCTTATATAGCTCCACAACCAAAATCAGAAGTACCTTATATTGATTTTAGTAAATTACAAAATGCATTAATAGATTTAAAAAAGAGCAGTGATAGTTTAAATATTTTGTTGGCAGTATTTAATGCACAAAAAGATTTTAAAAATGTGAATGAGGAGCTGTGCCACGCAGAACAGCAACTTTTGTTGCCTGAAGGTTTGCCTCGGAGAAGTTGGTATAAACATAGTTTATATGCACCAGGTTTTTATACTGGTTATGGCGTAAAAACTTTACCAGGCATTCGTGAAGCGATTGAACAACGTAATTGGCAAGAAGCAGAGACGGAGATGAATGTTACAGCAAAAGCAATTCAAAGGCTTGCTGATTATTTAAACAACATACATTTACCTGATAATAAAGTTTCAGACCAGCACACAAATTAATTCGATAAAGACTTAATCAATACTGCTTGATCTTTCAAAGACATATCCCATTTCTAAAAACAGTATTAGTACATAGCTTAACTGCATTTGGCGGGCCGCAAGGTCATATGGGAATGATGATTAAAAATTTTGTATACAAGCGGCATGATGTTACAGAAAATGAATTATTGGAGTACAACGCATTCTGTCAAATGCTGCCAGGAGCATCTTCTACACAAACCTTAACATTGATTGGTTATAAAAGAGGCGGAATACCACTTGCAATACTTACTTTACTTATATGGATTACACCTGCAAGTATTATTATGGGGATGCTTTCTTTTTTGCTTGTTTACATAAATGACAGGCAGGCTGTAGCCAGTATATTCAGTTTCATTCAACCCATGTCGGTAGGTTTTATAGCTTTTTCAGCATACAAAATGTCGAAGCATGCAATTAATAATACTATCACTATTGCTATAATGATTATTGCGTCCATTATTACATTCTTGCTATTTAAAACACCGTGGGTATTTCCAAGTATTATTGTTGCTGGCGGGATATCAACAAATTTTAGTAAGAAACGAATTCCCCAACAAGAAACATCGCGCAAGAAAATTAAATGGGCAAATATCTTTATTTTTTTAACTGTATTTATTATTGCCGGTTTTGTAAGTGAAGCGGCAAGAAAGGAAAATTGGAAGAATAGAGGACCATATAATCTGTTTGAAAACTTCTATAGGTTTGGTAGTCTTGTATTTGGCGGTGGCGACGTACTTATTCCAATGATGTATCAACAATATGTTGTAAGACCTGTCACAGGACATGCAGAAAAAAATAATCCTGGAGCCTTAAGAACAAATAAAGAAGATTTTTTAACAGGCTCAGGAATAGTTAGGGCTATACCAGGGCCAGTTTTTTCTATTGGTGCATTTGTTGGAGGCATATTGTTGAATGAACATGGGTTTAAAGAACAGGTTTTAGGGTGTATTATAGGAGCAATTGCGTTGTTCTTGCCAAGCCTGTTATTAATACTTTTCTTTTTTCCGGTTTGGAATAACTTAAAAAAATATGCCGTTATTTATCGTTCTCTTGAGGGGATTAATTCTTCTGTTGTGGGGATTATGATAGGCTCTACATTTTTTTTGATGAGGGTTGTAACTATTGACGCAACAATCAGCTTAACTGGTTCATTGACAAGTCTTTTTATAATTGCCGGCACGTTCATATTGTTGTCCTTCACCAGAATTTTACCTCAATTAATCCCGTTGTTATGTTTGTTAACGGGCCTTCTTTTCTACTACATTTAAAAATAAAATTTGTTTTCATAGATAAGTTTTAAAGTGCTTTCAGGTACTACATAACGAATGCTTTTTTTTTCTTTAATCCATTTCCTAATTAGAGTTGAGGATAGATTAATAAGGGGTGCATTTAATAACGTGATGTTTGATGTAATACGGTTTACATCGATTTTAAAGGATGGTCTTTGATAGATAAGAAAGTTGTAGTTAGATAACAAAATATCTGAGGACTTCCATTTAGAAATACTTAAAAATGTGTCAGAGCCCATTATGATAGAAAAATAATTTGTTGGAAATTTTTTTTTTAACTGCGTAAGTGTGTCAATTGTGTAAGAGGGGGTGGGAAGACCTAATTCAATATCTGAAACTTTAAAGTTTTTATTACCCCTGATTGCTGACATAGCTAGAAGCAGCCTGTTGTTAACATCTAACAATTCATCCTTATTTTTAAAGGGATTTTGAGGAGAAACAACGAACCAGACCTTATCGGTAAAATAATTTGAAACGTACTCGGCAATAATTAAATGGCCGGTATGTATCGGATTAAATGAGCCAAAAAAAAGTCCAATTTTCACCTAATTAATTAATTATCAAATATTTAAATCAACATTTATATTTGAAGCCTCATCTAATCGTAGACTTAATTTATATCCCGCAACAAATATTGAAACTGGATCACCTAACGGAGCAAATTTTTCAATATAAATTTTTTCGCCTGGTATTAATCCCATTTCCATCAATTTAATTGCTAACTCTTCTTTTTCAAAGCCTCTAACAATCGCTCTCTCGCCAACTCGTAATTCTGATAATTTCATGTTGAACCAAAATTATTAAATGTAGAATCGCAAACTTTACGATTTTCGTAAACAATGAATAATGTAGCGTTTTATTTTACTGATAGTAAGATTCATGTTAAATCAAAAAAGAGGTTGAAGCTTTTCATTACTAACATTTTTGTTAAAGAAAAATTTGGGCTAAGCAAGGTTTCTTTCATTTTTTGTAGTGACGCCTATTTACTGAGTTTAAATCGTAAATTTTTGAAGCATGATTATTTAACCGATATTCTTACTTTTTTGAACTCAGAACCAACAAAACCTATTGAAGCAGACGTTTTTATAAGCGTTGATAGAATTAAAGAAAATGCAAAATTTTATCGCGTGCATTACCACAATGAATTATTACGAGTTATGATACATGGTGTCCTTCATTTATGCGGCTATAAGGACAAACAAGAACATCAAAAAGTTGAGATGAGAGAAAAAGAAGATTTCTATATAAAAACCTTTGATTTATATTCCACGTGAAACTATAGCATTCCCCTTTTGTATCAGCCCTGATTTATATGTTCTTTATTGATTATGCAGCACCATCCTCTGACATAGGAGAAACTAATCAAAGGTTTTATGAAATTTCTGGGGATATTACCTACTCCTTATCACACATCTCTAATATTATCTTCAATCCTTTGTTATCTGGGCTCTTTAGAAAAGTTTTTGCGACAACAATGTTGCTTCCTTCTTAAGCTATCAACGGATAGTATTCATTTTAAGTTTAGTTCCACGTGGAATTAAATATAATTTTGCAAAATGTTTTTAAAATATGATGTAATTGTTGTTGGGGCAGGTCATGCAGGGTGTGAAGCAGCAGCAGCAGCGGCGAATTTAGGTAGCAAGGTTTTACTGATAACTATGAATATGCAAACTATTGCTCAGATGAGCTGCAATCCAGCTATGGGTGGGATAGCTAAAGGTCAAATAATTAGGGAAATTGATGCTTTAGGGGGATATAGTGGGGTAGTGAGCGATAAAAGTATAATTCAGTTTAGAATGCTTAACAAGAGTAAAGGCCCTGCCATGTGGAGTCCAAGATCCCAGAATGATCGGACCTTGTTTTCAAGCGAATGGCGTTATTTGTTAGAGCAAAATAAGAACATTGATTTTTATCAGGATTCAGTAAAAGGATTGTACTTATTTGAAAATAAAGTTGGAGGAGTTATCACTGGTTTAGGACATTTAATTCATTCAACATCTGTGGTTATCACAAGTGGCACGTTTCTAAATGGAACAATACATATTGGCGAAAAGCAATTTGGCGGAGGAAGAATAGGTGAGAAAAATGCTACAGGAATTACTGAACAGTTAGTAAAAGAAGGTTTTGAAAGCAAAAGGCTTAAAACAGGAACACCTCCAAGAATAGACGGAAGGAGTTTGAATTATGAACAAATGAATCAACAAAAAGGCGATGCTGAAATCACTGGGTTCTCCTACTTAGATATTAAAAAAATTTCGGCTGAAAAGCAGCTGCCATGCTATATAACTTATACAAATGAAACTGTTCATACTATTTTAAAAAAAGGATTTGATAAAAGCCCTATGTATTGCGGAAGAATTGAGGGCGTAGGTCCAAGATATTGCCCCAGTATAGAAGATAAAATTAATCGTTTCGCTGACCGAGATCGTCATCAACTCTTTGTTGAGCCTGAGGGGTTTAGCACGGTCGAAATATATCTAAACGGATTTTCAAGCTCGTTGCCAGAAGAAATACAATACGAAGCAATTCGTATGATACCTGGTTTTGAATCTGCTAAAATGTTTCGACCGGGCTATGCAATCGAATATGATTATTTTCCTCCTACACAACTTAAGCATACCCTTGAAACAAAGTCAATAGATAATTTGTTTTTTGCAGGTCAGATCAATGGTACTACAGGATATGAAGAAGCTGCTTGTCAGGGGATAGTTGCTGGAATTAATGCTCATCAAAAAATAAATGACCTTGAGCCATTTATACTTAAAAGAGATGAGGCTTATATCGGCGTTTTAATAGATGATCTTGTAAGCAAGGGTACAGAAGAGCCTTATAGAATGTTCACGAGCAGGGCTGAGTTTAGGACATTACTAAGGCAAGACAACGCCGACTTACGACTTACCGAGAAGAGCTATCGTTTAGGTTTAGCGTCGCAGGAGAGAATGGAAAAAGTACTTGTGAAAAGGAAAGGTGTTTTAGAATTAATAAAATTACTTAAAAATATTAGCCTTGAACCGCAAGAAATAAATCCGTTTTTGGAAAGCATTGGATCCTCTAAAATTGAAGAGAAGCAAAAGGCTTTAAAAATTTTATTAAGACCGGATGTGAGTTTAATTGATTTGAAAAGATCAGTAGAGATACTCAATAAAAACTTGAATAAATTTAATACAGATGCATTAGAACAAGCGGAAATACAAATTAAATATGAGCGATATATTGAAAAGGAACAAGAACTTGCAAAAAAGATGAACAGTTTAGAAGATATGATGATACCCGATGCTTTTGAATATGATAATATTTCTGCCTTAAGTGCGGAAGCAATGCAAAAATTTAAAAAAATAAAACCGAGAACATTAGGTCAAGCAAGCAGAATTTCCGGAGTTAATCCAAGTGATGTTCAAATTTTAATGGTGTATATGGGAAGATGAAAGGCACATTAACTTTTTCATTCGCTTAAATTAAAAGCTGATTTGTAATATTACATTTCAACGTAAACGTTTGAAATCAGCTTTCTTTATTATACCGTTACTTTTCTTTTCTCAAATAATATTTTCCCAAACTATCAGCGGAAGAATTTCAGACTATTTCAGTAAAAAGCCTTTAGATGCAGTTTCAGTTCAAACCAGTTCAGGCAGTTTTGTAATAAGTGATTCTTTAGGCAATTACACAATCAAAGTGGCTAAAAATGATTCATTGTGGTTCAGCTATCTAAATAAACAAACAATGAAATATCCGGTTGACACTATTACACACCCAGAAAATTTTGATGTGGCTTTATATGTAGATGCAAGATGGCTGCCAGAGGTAACTGTGGCAACAAGGAATTATAAATTAGATTCAATAGAAAATCGACAAACTTATGCAAATGTTTTTAACTACCGGAAACCTGGAATAAGGTTTAGCCAATCAAATCCTTCTACATATACACCCGGAGGGCTTACTGCAGGATTTGATTTAGATGAAATCATTAATGCTTTTAAATTCAGGCAAAACCGTGAAATGCTCGCTTTTCAACAAAGGCTTATACAACAGGAACATGATAAATACATAGATCATCGGTACACAAAACTTCTGGTAAAAAAATTGACAGGGCTTGATGGAAAACAATTAGAAGTTTTTATGGCATACTATCGTCCAAGTTACGATGAAGTGCTTATGATGAATGATCTTGAATTAGGATATTATGTAGAACAATGTTACAAGGATTATAAGCTGAATAAAAACAAAATCACTCCTTAAAAAATTGTTTTAGCCATTGCTTTCTATAAAGAAGTTCTGGCTGTTTAATTTATCAATTTTCATTTGAGCTACTAATTCTTCAAGCGAATTAAATTTCTCTTCTTCTCTCAAAAATTTATGTATGAAAATTTTTATTGTTTCACCATAAATATCTTTTTCAAAATTAAAGATATTCATCTCTATCGTTCTGTTTTGTCCATCTATAGTTGGTCGCACGCCAATGCTCATCATGCCTTGCATTCGCGGAGAATGTTGATTCGGTAATTCTGCTTCAGCAACATAAATTCCATTTGCGGGTACTAATTTCATTTCATCATTAATAACAATATTGGCTGTCGGATAACCAAGCGTTCTTCCTAATTTATTTCCATCTACTACTAAACCTTCAAAAAAATAAGCATACCCAAGATATTTATTGGCTCTTTCAACATCCCCGTGAAGCAGGGCTTCTCTTATTATTGTCGAACTAACTACAGATTCATTAATTACTTTCTCAGGAATTTCTTTTACAACAAAACCAAGTTCTTTTCCGTATGCTTCAAGAAGCTGATAATTACCCGCACGGTGCTTTCCAAATTTGTGATCATAACCAATAATAATAGTGTGCGGGTTAAATTTTTCAAACAGAAAATTCTTTACATAAGCTTCAGGTGTTTGGTTAGAAAAGGCTTCATCAAACGGAACCACAACCAAATGATTTATACCTAAAGCATCAATCAAAAAAATTTTTTCATTTAAACTGTTTAAAAGTTGAATTGATTTTTTGCCAACTATTGTACGTGGATGCGGATGAAAAGTAATAATCACTGTTTCACCCTTTACTTTAGTTGCTTCTTCTTTTAACTGCTTTATTATTTGGCGATGGCCAAGATGCACGCCGTCAAAAGTTCCAACTGTTACAACTGTATTTTTAAAATGAGGAAGATTATCTATAGAATAGTGCACCTGCATTTCACAAAACTAAAGGGCTTTAGTGATTACGCAATATGTAAACATAGCGTTTGATATTTACATTTGCGTCTAATCTGTTTTAATGTCTCTATATTCAAAGCGCGGTGTTTCTGCACAGAAAGAAGAAGTTCATTCTGCAATAAAAAAATTAGATAAGGGGTTATACGAATTTGCTTTTTGTAAAATTTATCCTGATTTTTTAAATAACGATGATGCATTCGTAAACAT
>DASZUY010000395.1:0-8230 GCA_035547495.1 Parafilimonas sp.
ATTATACCGCTCGCTATAAATACAACAAGCTCCCGTAATAACAAAGCGCCCAATTTGTTGTGTGAAGGAAGCGTATTAAAAACCAGTATAACTGTAATATCAATAAGCGTCCATAAAAAAGCAATAGATGTAATAGTTTTGAAGCGATACCTTCTTATCGTACTTACCTTATGTAATTTACCTGATCTACTTTTTTTCATGCAGATTGTTGAAAGTAATGATAAAGCAATTCCTGTGCATTTATTTTTTCACTGTTGTTATTTTGGATCTTATACTGATCATAATTCTCGCCTAACTGAACCATCTTATCATTATCGCTCCATTGTAAATTAAAATAATCTATCAATTCTTTTCTGCATTCAGGCGCAGAAATACTTGTGCAAACTTCAATGCGATGATGCAGGTTCCTGTTCATCCAATCTGCTGAACCAATAATTACTTCAGTATTATCATCAGTTCCAAAAATAAAAATTCTTGTATGCTCAAGATAACGGTCAACCAGCCTGCGCACAATAATGTTTTCACTTAAATCTTTTACACCGGGTTTTAAACAACACACACTACGGATAATTAAATGCACCTTCACTCCTGCCCGGCTTGCTTTATATAAAAGATCAATCAATGCCTGTTCTTCAAGATTATTTACTTTGATTCTTATTAAAGCATTTTCGCCGGCTTCTGCTTTTTTTATTTCACCATTAATTAGTTTTTCAAATCTTTCAAACATATTGAATTGCGATACAAGCAGCTTTTCAAATTTTATTTTTGCTTTTGCTTCCGCATCATTCTTTCTTAAAAATTCCAGCAAAGGCTCAAGTTCTTTTATAATTGTTTTATCGGTTGTCATTAAAACATGATCTGTATAAAATTGCGCAGTTATTTCATTAAAATTTCCGGTGCTCAATAAAGCATACGATAAATGTTTATCTCCGCTTTTCTTTTTTACGAGTGCAATTTTTGAATGCACTTTAATATCGGGTTGACTATAAATTATTTTCACGCCGGCTTCTTTCATCAGCTTACTCCAGCGAATATTATTCTCTTCATCAAAACGTGCTTTTAATTCTATAAATGCAAAAACATTTTTGCCATTTTTTGCTGCGCTGATGAGTGCATTTACAATATGTGATTCCGAAGCAACTCTGTACAACGTAATATAAATATCTGTTACATCAGGATCAACTGCAGCCTGGTTAAAAAATGCAAGTACAAGATTGTACGATTGATATGGAAGATTTAATAAAACATCATCGTTATCGAGTATATTAAAAATATCGCCACTGTTCGCAGCCTCATGTAAGGTTAGTGGTTTTTGTTTTTTGTATTCAAGATCCTTATTGAATTTAGGAAAGTGAATAAGATCTTTCAAGTTATGATAATGCGCTCCTTCAAACATTTCTTCAAACTTTAAATTAAATGTTGAAGCAAGAAAGAGCTGAACATTTTTAGGCATGCCTGCTTCATATAAAAATCTTGATGGCGCACCAAAATCTCTTTTGCGTAATTGCCTTTCTATTTTTTGTAAAAGATCGCCGCTATATTCCATGTTTAAATCAAGCTCTGCATTGCGATTTAATTTAATGCTGTATACACCCTGAATTTCCATGTTAGGAAAAATGCGCGCAAGGTTTTCCCGAATGATATCATCAATAAAAACTACGTATTCATAGTTTTCATAAGGTTGAAGTACATAAAAGCGCGGCAATTGTTCGGAAGGAATATTAACGATAGCATGTGTTAGCGTTTCTTTGCCTGCTGCTTTCAAACTAACCAAAAGATACAGTTTGTTATTTTCTGGAAGAAAGTTTTTGTCGTTTGCACCATCTAAAATTATCGGCTGAATAAAAGAGAGCACGCCAGATAAAAAAATTTCTCTTATTTCAGCAAGATGCACATCGAGTATTGGCATGTTGTAATAAAAAATAATTCCATTATTTTTTAAAGCAGGTATAATTTCTTCATTTAAAATTTTTCCAAAATAATTTAATTGTGCATTGATTTCTGCCTGTGCTTTTTCAACAACATCTTCATCTGCTGCCGTACTTATTTTCTTTTGTGTTTTTTTTCCAAGGCTTTCAATGGCTAACATATACGGATAACGCACCCGGAAGAATTCATCAAGATTTGACGAGAAGATTGAAAGAAATTTTAATCTTTCAAATAAAGGAACAGCATCATCTTCAGCCTGCTGTAATACACGCAGGTTAAAACTCAGCCAGCTTAAATCACGGTTATTGTACATGTAGTTTTTTATAAGGGAAATGCAGATGACGATGCCGCTGCAGATTGCGTTTTATCAAAAAACAAAATAGCGATTGCAAATGCCGCAACAGAAATTACAATGCCTACCATGAAAATGTAATATGCAATTCTTATAAGCCTGTACTTTCTTCCCAGTACCACTGCAAGCATATAAATATCTTTTATTAATGCGCCGTATAAATAATCAGGATCGCGCATCATTTGCCGCATGGCTGTATCATATTGTTCAAGGGGTGCTTTATAAAAATTGCCAAAGAATAACAAATTGGTTTTTTTATCGATCACATCCTGCTCTGTAAAAGTTCCGCCTGAAACTTTTGGTCTTGTAGCAAGAATTGCAATTACGATTGTAGTAACTGCAACAATTAAAAAAAGAATAGTAGGTATAGTAAGTGCAGGCTCATCTTCCAGCTTGCGCATTAACACGCCAAGAATTACAGATATGATAATTGCATTAACGGAAATTAAAATATTGGCTTTATGATCTGCCATATCACTTAGCTTTAAATGATTTTCAGAGGTAAGCCGCAACATGGTTTGAATACCTTTCGTTGTAAGCGAATTAGCGTTGCTTATTTTCAATTCATCTTTTTTCGCTTCATATTTTTTTATATTCTTTTTTATCATTTTTATGTTATCCTTCTTTTTATCATTTAGCATATCGCGGCAATATTCTGTATAAAACTGGTGCGCATCCAGCATTTTAAGTGTTCCTTCATCCCAATCTTCTTTAGAAATTTTTTCTTCACGCAGGTTAAATTCTTTGCGCATATTCTTGTTGGTATCTTTAAAATCTTTTGTGCCGAAGTGATACGTATCTGCATCGCAAATAATTTCCTGTACAAGATTTTTTGGGTTGCGCGGCATTCTTGTTGCCATTATGCAATCTTCAATTGATTGAATCAATTCTTTATCATCATCATAATCGCTCATGAATTTTTTCATTATATCCACACTTTTTTCTTCGTGATTTTTCATCGTTTGAGAAAACAAATGTCCCGTATCATGAAACCATGCAGCGATATACAATACCAGCATATCTTTTTCACTCAAATTATAATGAGCAGCAATTTCTTTTGTTCTTTGTACTACTGTTTCTGTGTGATGAAGATTATGAAAAAGAAGCTTATCACCTGTATTTTTTTCAAACAGATCTCTTACATAATCTTCTGCTTTTTTATAAATCACATTGGTATCCATACATCTTGTTTAAAAAGTTATATTGAACTTGGTGCCGAGTGAAAAGTTAAATAATTTCTCTTCTTGCGAAAACCCGATTGTTGCAGAAAGCAAAACATAATTATACGCTGCATAATAAATTCCACCACCATACGAATCATGCCATCGCTCTGAATGCTCACCGCGCAACCAAACACGACCTACATCATTAAAACCAACAAGCCCAACTTCGCCCGGCAATAAGTAAAAATTTGAATGAAATAATTTTACCCTTAATTCCGCGCTTGCATAAGCCATAGATGTTCCTGAGAAACGATCTTTTCTAAATCCTCTTAAAAAATTATTTGCACCAAGATTTAAAAGCTGAAAATATTCATAATGCTTGCTGTAAATTTTTCCTGCACCTAAACGCACAACGGCAACCCAATTCGCAGGATCAGTAAGCGCACCATGCACAGCCATGTCTGTTGTTAAACTTGTATATGGCTGACTGTTTTTTGAAAGTCCGCCTTCAGTTGTAAATGTTGTAACCCAATTTATGCCACGCGTTGGCAATAAAACATTATCAAGGTTATTTACAACGATGGTTGCTTTACCACCTGCATACGTTTTCTTTGAATACACATCAGCAGAATCTAAACCAATTAAAGAAGGCTTTGCAAGAATGCGAGCACTGTTATCATTATACGCATTCCAGTAATGATAAAACGTTGGTCCAACCATTAAGCTTAATACCGGATTAAACCTCTTACGCAACATCAAATCTGTTTCTGTGTACCTGTAACGCACACGATAATAATCGATACTTTTTGTCTGATCAATTTTTGTATTGTTACCTGGTCCAAAAAAATTGTTGAGCACAGGATCTGTTATAGTTGAATTCACCACTATATCTTCTTTACCAAACGCATGATTAAATATTCCGTAATAATCCAGTTCGTAAGAACCATGCGTGGGCGCGAAATAAGTTGATAACTTTTGCTCGGTTGCATATGGATCTTTTCTGAAACCATAAGTTCTTCTTAAAAAACCAAGACCGAAAAGCACGCCGTCATCAGGATTATAACCAAAATTAAAATTGGGGAACCTTGTTACATTGTATTCAAAATCGTCGGGTGTATAATCGTTCACAATCGGATTGGAGGAAGTGCGGATTTTTGAATTACGCGGGTTGACAATATTATTTTTTTCCAGCGTAACATCATAAATATAATTGTTGGTTTTTGAATCAATATCAAACGTATCATTGCCCTTACCACCAATTATGCGGAGCCTGATTTTTGAATGCGTGTTTGGGTCAATTTTAAAATAATCATCATTGTTCAATCCATACAAACGAATTTCTTTTGTTATTGAAGGATCAAACACACGCCTGTACATGAGTGAGGAAGTATCAAGCGATTTTTTCTTCCGCTTATACACATCTACTTCCAAACTATCATTCACATTAAACACATGAAAATACTCTTTATCATTACTGCCCACAACAGTTACTTTCTTACTTAAGAAATTGTAATATTTCATTACCTGCGGCGCAAGCAATGCTCTGCGGCTTTCTAATTTGTGTATGATGTCATTGCCATCATGCGCTACAATTTCAGGCGGCATTTGATGCACTGCTTTTGTAATTACACTGTCGGTTTCGTTTTTTTGAAAATTTTGCAGCGCCTGTTGCCAATCGTTTTTATCAAGCCGATTTAGAAAGAAGCGATCAAAATTTCTTTCAACATAATTAAACTGTCTTTGATTCTGCACGTTGTCTTTAAATCCTTTTAAGAAAGGAAGCAATCTTATCGTTGCAAGTTTTAGCAACAATCCATCAGAATAAAAAAATGCCTGGTCTCTGTCGCGTGGTATGGCATAATACAATTTGCCTTTACCCGTATCCAGCTTTCCCCATTTCCACTGACCGGCATGCCGGTCAAAATCACCGATCCACATATCCACCAATCTTGCTCGTAATACTTCATGCTGCTCCACACGGTTATCGTTATCATCAAATAAATTATCCATCACTTTATCTGTACCTATTGCATTTTCGCCATTAATGGTTGGCTCACTTTCTTCCAGCATTACAACCTGGTTTCTAAACTTTGAACGATAAATTCCGAGCGAAGGATCATCAGGCACATAAAATAATTTGGGCGCGGCTTCAGGCACACCCATGGCGTTTGCAAGCGGAGCAATTGCCAACGGCGCATAAGGATGAGAAGCAGAGATCATATCCTGCACAATTGATTGTGCAATGGTGCCGCGTAAATTTTCCGGTAAAGCCAATGATGGGTTTTTGTTGATGCTGCGCAATAACCATGACTCACCTTTTTTATCTGTTAAATGCAATGATGCTGTTTGTTTGCCGCCACCTAAACTTTTAATTGTAAAACCACCATTTTGATGTTCTATATTAAACACACTCATATGCACAGGAATCGCCCATTCTTTTCTGTAGTTGCTGCCAAGAAAGAATTTTTGTAAGCCTGAAACGCTGTCGTATTCAGGATGCACTTTAGCAAGTACGCCATTTGAAAAAATAGAATCTAATTCTGATTTTACTAATTGCGATTTTACAGTATCAATATTGTCTTTGGGCAGATTGGAAAAATTAACCAGCGTGCTATCGTATGCATGCACAACAGAATCGCCAAACACGGTGTAATAAGAAAAGTTTACATTTTTATTTTTTGAAACAGTGAGCACCATAAAACCATTTTCACGCGCACCAAAAAGTAAATTTTTGTTACGGCCCACTCTTGTTTTGTTTGTACCCGATCCGCTGATTACATAATAGCTTGTTGAATCTTTTATGAGTTGAAGATTATGTTCGTGACCTGCGAGATAAATCACATTCACGTGTTGTTTTAAAACGCTCTGCAATTGTGCTATCATGTTTTGATAAGTTGGATGCGGCAGATCTTGCGGCGTACCAAACACACTTCTTGTAATAGGATAGATAGAACCAATTATCGGTAACGGCAAATACCAATGGGGGTTTTCATCCGTAAGCGGAAATAAATGTTGCTTCCATGTGAAGTAACCGCCGTGTATGCCATAACTTTTCAAGGGATGGTGCTCTGCAAACAAAATAAGTTTCTGCGAATTCCTTTCGATCATATCACCCAGTTCTGATATAACCTGGTCTCTTGTTTTTGCAGAACAATCAGATTCAATGCCGGGCTTATCGTATTGATGCAGCCACCACTGGCTATCCATCAATATCATTACCACATTATCATTTATGGGCACTTCAACAGGACCAGGGCAACCACCCTTTGGTTCAAAGTCAACATTTTTTCCGCGACCTGCAGTATCAATATATTCCTGTTCACGCTTAATAGCTTCCCATCCGCCGGCGCGCATTACATCCCAATCATGATTGCCCGGAATAAAATACACTTTTGCTTTTGTACCAAGCGCAATATCCATTTGAGAATCTAAAACCTGTCTTCTTATATCATAAATCTTTAGCGCATTATCCGGCAGACCTGTGTAGTATAAATTATCGCCAACATAAAGAACAGTTGTTTTTTCATCAAGCGGAATTGTTTTTTTAACGGCGGAAACAACATAATGCCTGTCGTGCCCTTGCGCATCTTTATGAAATGATCCTGCATCACCAATTACAACAATACGTGCCTGCACGCTATCATCCTGCGCATAAACAGAAAAAGAAAATAATAAAACAGCAAGCGTAATTGAAGCAAATTTCATTCACTTATTTTTTTCGTTTTATAACTAAGATATCTGCATCGCCTTGTTTAGAACCTGCTTCATTTGATATCAGCAAATCACCTGAAGGTGTAAATGCAATGCCTTCCGGTTGCTTATATAAAGACGGATGCAGAAAGTACGCTTTTTTTGCATTTCCATTTTTATCTGCAATAACAAGCAATTTGTTTACAGATGCCAGAATAAAAAGTTCATGCGTTACCGGGTTAATTGCGGCTGCCGATGGTTTGAACTTCATATCTTTTGTATTAATCAACTTATCAATATTTTTTACATTGATCGTATATGGACCATCAGCATAAGTACTGTCCGTAATATCAAATGAACGCGTGCTTACCGTGCTTTTGTCATCTTCCTCACAATCTTTACAGATCAATACCAGTTTATTTAAACTACTGTCGAAGTAAAGCGTTTCAAATTCATTTTTCTGTTTATCATGAATTTTAAAATCGGAAACCTGCATCGATGTGTCTTTGCTGAACTTAACGGCTGTAATATTTCCGCTGCTTGATAAAATATAAAACGTGCTGTCTATCCTTTGCAGATCTTCATAATCGTGATTGGTGCCGAATTTCCATTTTTGCACAAGCGTATTTCTGTCCGGAAAAATTTTATATAACGAACCGCTCGCATCACTGATAGCAAAAATGCTTGTATCCTTTGGATAATAAATTATACCTGAAATCTCGCTTAAGTCTGAATTAAGATAAATCACCCCGGGATGATTAAGATCGTAATTCGGCGGCGAAGTAAAATTCACTTTATCATTACATGAAATGAAAAACGCAAGCAGGATGGAAATAAAAATATAAGCACTTATTGCCTTCATTATTGTAATGCTGCCAGTTATATATTTAAACAATGAGAAATGAATTCAAATTGCTTGCCGTTTATTTAAAATAGCAGCCGTTTCATTAAAATTACTTCTCAATTATAAGCATAATCGCTGAGATACATGAAGTGCGGCGTAAGTTTTCCATCCTTTAAAATAGTAGCATTTTCTACAGTGCGGCTGCCACCCTTTAATATATCAGCCAAAATATATTTAATTAACTGTTCGCCA
>DASZUY010000396.1:0-8984 GCA_035547495.1 Parafilimonas sp.
AACTTGATGAACCATTTCTTGTTTTGGCAACACAAAATCCGTTGGAGCAGGAGGGAACTTATCCTTTACCAGAAGCACAGGTTGACCGTTTTATGATGAAGGTGATTGTTGGTTACCCTGGTAAACAAGAGGAGCAGTTAATTATCCGGCAGCAAGTGCAGGAACTTGTTTTGCCAATGGTACATAAGGTTGTCAATCTTAACGAAGTGAATGAAGCCAAGCAATTAACAAAGCAGGTTTATATTGATGAGAAGATTGAAAAATATATTGTTGATATTGTTTTTGCCACGCGCTATCCCGAGCAATACGGATTAAATAAATTGAGAAGCATTATTAGTTATGGTGGCTCGCCAAGAGCAAGTATTAATCTTGCATTAGCAGCAAAAGCACATGCATTTTTGCGCAAGCGTGGTTTTGTAATTCCTGATGATGTAAAAACAATTTGTAAAGATGTATTGCGTCATCGCATTGGCTTAACGTACGAAGCTGAAGCAGAAAACATCAATGCAGAAACAATTATTTCAGAAATTTTAAAAACGGTAAATGTTCCTTAAAAACAGTTTATAGTTTTCAGTTTATAGTTAGTCATAAGCTAAGTGAATTCTAAAACTGAAAACCACAAACTACAAACTGTAAACTTTACATGGAAGTAAGTGATCTTTTAAAAAAAGTGCGTTCGCTTGAAATAAAAAGTAAACGTATAACGAATCATCTTTTTACAGGCGAATATCACACAGCATTTCGCGGTCAGGGCATGGCGTTTAAAGAAGTGAGAGAATATCAGCCGGGTGATGATGTACGTTTTATTGACTGGAATGTTTCTGCACGTATGGGTCACGTGTATAGTAAAATTTTTGAAGAAGAAAGAGAGCTGAGCGTTTATTTATTAATTGATGTAAGTGCAAGCAGTTTGTTTGGCACATTCAGGCAAACAAAAAAAGATCTGATAACGGAGATTGCGGCTGTGCTTGCATTTTCTGCGATAACAAATAATGATAAAGTGGGTTTAATATTTTTTAGTGATAAAGTTGAAAAATATATTCCTGCTAAAAAAGGAAAAGATCATGTTCTGTATATGATGCGCGAAATGCTTACGTATAAGCCGCGCTCAGGTAATACAGATATTACGAAAGCGATCGGCTATTTAAATAATGTAACAAAACATAAAAGCATTGTTTTTATTTTAAGTGATTTTGCTGATGCGGGTTATCATCAAACTTTAAAAACAGCATCTAAAAGACATGATATAATTGGCGTACAGGTTTACGACAGGCGCGATAAAGATTTACCAAAAATTGGTTTGGTTGAAATACAGGATGCAGAAACCGGAGAAAGAATGCTCATCAATACAAACGATACACTTACACAATACAATTATAATCGCCAGTTTAAAAAAATTCAGGATGATGCTGAGCAAAACTTTAAAATGGCAGGCGCAGATCTTATTCAGCTTGCAACCGGCGATGATTACGTAAAAGCGCTGCAGGTATTTTTTACAAAAAGAGCATGAGGAAACGGTTAACAGCTAACGGTCAACAGTCAACAGTTAAAGCTTTATGGTTTAGAATTAAATCATGCAATCAGCTTTTCTTATTGGTTATTTCTAATTTCTTATTCTTTATTCACCTTTCTGCACAATCCGTTTCAGCATCATTAGACAGGGATAAAATTTTATTGGGTGAACAGGTAACACTTCAATTAAATATTACTGGTGTAAATACAGATACATCCTTCATTGCAAACTGGCCGCAGATTAACGACACAATTAATCATTTAGAAATTCTGAAACGCACTGCGATTGATACGATTCCAGTAAACGGTTCAAATACTTACCAGCAAAGCTTTACCATCACATGCTTTGATTCTGGCAAATGGCAACTTGGACCTTTTGATTTTTTAATCCAAAATAAAACATCGGGCAAGCAAATAAAAGTTTCATCACCTGCAGTGTTTTTAACGGTTTTGCCGGTTGATGTTTCAAGCTTAAAAGATTATCACCCCATAAAAGATATAATTGAAGTTGAACCGGCTTTTAACTGGCTGCCTGTAATAATTGGGATTGGAATAATTATTATTGGAATTATCGTATTCATTATACTTAAAAACAGGAAGAAAAAAATTAAGGAAGCTCCAAAACAGGTTTTGCATGGTACGCCATTAGAACGAGCCGTTGAAAAATTAATGCAATTGCAAAAAGCGCCGTTGGCTTCAAATGAAGAAACAAAAAAATTTCATTCGGAAATCGACCTTATATGCAGGCATTATTTTGAAGAAGCTGCAAACGTAAAAGCAATGCAGGCAACAACAAGCGAGCTGTTTACGCGCATGAATGTTTATATGCAGTATGCTGATCTGCGCGAAAGACTGCGGGATATTTTCGATTTAAATACTTCAGTAAAGTTTGCAAAATATTTTCCTTCAGAAACAGAAAGTAAAAATATATTGAATGATGTAATAACAAGTCTTCAAAAAGTTGATGTACTTGTTCAACAAGCAAAAACGAATGCTGACAGAATGGTATCAAAATATTGAGTTTGCTTACCCGTGGGTGTTGGGCGCATTATTACTGTTGCCCGTTTTAATTTATGAATACATAAGGCGAAACGGAAAACAGCAATCATCGCTCGTTATAACTACCACGCATTTTTTAAAAGGCGCTGCAAGTTTTAAAACTGTATTAAGACATATACCCTTTGCTTTAAGATGTCTTGCTATCATTTGTTTGATCATCGCATTGGCAAGACCAAGAGAAAAATTTACAGAAACGCAAACTTCAGGTCAAGGCATTGATATTATTTTATGCTTTGATATTAGCGGAAGTATGACGGAAAAAGATTTTAATCCCAACAGGCTGGAAGCGTCAAAACAGGTGGCGAGTGATTTTGTAAAAAACAGACCAGGCGATGAAATTGGCATTGTAATATTCAGCAACCTCAGTTTTACTTTATGTCCTCTTACAACGGATCATGATGCCGTGTTAAACCAAATTTCAAATATTGAAAGTGGTTATCTGCAGGATGAAGGCACTGCAATAGGCAGTGGCATTGCAACAAGTGTTGATCGTTTACGCAACAGCAAAACAAAATCCAAGATTATTATTCTGCTAACTGATGGTGTTGATTTTGGCGGAACAATTCCACCGGACTTAGCGTTGCAAATGGCAAAGTATTATGGTATTAAAATTTATACGATCGGTGTAGGTTCAGAAAAAGATATTGACGAGGTGGTTGATTCGCCGTTGGGTCCTGTAGTTGAACACAAAAAATTACAGTTCAATGAACCTTTATTAAAATCGCTTGCCGATCAAACAGGTGGTCAATATTTTCATGCAACAGATAATGATGCATTAAGTAAAATTTATGCAAGCATCAATCAACTTGAAAAATCAAAAATTGAGGTGACAAGTTATGATCGTTACACAGATAAATTTTTGCCTTTGCTGATTGCAGCTTTCGCATTTCTTCTAATTGAAATAACATTACGCTACACAGTGTTCAGGAAATTTCCTTAGTCTTCGCTGCTTTATTTTCTATATATTTTTTGAACCGTAAAATATCTTCTTCAACAATTCTTTGTAATGAAGGATTAAAGAAGTTGGCAATGGTTGAACCAATATAACCAGCCGGCGGTCTGTAGGTTATTAAAATGGAAAGTTGTGTTCCGTTAACTATATCTGCAAAATTAATTTTGCCTGCGGTTTCAATCATAGAACCGGGCAATGAGCGCCAGCTTAATTCACGCGCTTCTTCCTGGTCAATTATTTCCGCATTCCATTCTACAGATGGAATTCGTCCGGGCGTTTTTAAAATCCATTTTGAATGCACTTCATCCACCACATTTATTTTCTTTATATGCTTAAGAAAATGTGGTAATTCTTCCAGGTTGCGCCAGGCATCATACACCAATTTCCTGTCTGCATTTACAATTAGTGTAGTGCGAATATTTATTGCGGGTGCATGTTGCACAACTTCATCATTGCTTATTGCTGCACGTAAAGGGCAGTTGCCTGAAATGCCGCGGTATAAAAGATATACGCCGCCTATTCTTATTAATTTGTTCAGCAAACTTTTTTTACGGCTAACAGATAACACATACAAAGCTGTGCCCGCTGCTGCAGATAAAATTCTTTCTGTATTGCCAACATTTATAATGTTTGTTTTTTCGTATAGTTTATTTGCCTGGGGTGAAAATGTGTTTCCGCTTAGTTTGAAATTCAGCATATAAAAATTTATTTAAACAATGCAAACTGCATTCCATTTACTAAAGCTACTGCTTATGTTATCTTCGTAAGCTAATGCAGGCGAGAATTTATAAATCAACAGGCAGTTGGTATGTTGCCAAAACTGATGCAGGTGAAGTATTTAATACAAGAATTAAAGGCATTTTTAAAATTGATGAAATAACTTCCACGAACCCGGTTGCAGTTGGCGATATAGTAAATATTGAAGTGGAAGACACAGCCGAGCATTCGGCTATTATTACAGATATTCAGGAAAGACATAATTATATTGCAAGAACATCTCCGCGCAATAAAAATCAGCATCACATTATTGCATCCAACCTTGATCAATGTTTATTACTTGCAACATTAAAAGAACCTAAAACATCGCAGGGCTTTATTGACCGTTGCCTTGTTTCTGCTGAAGCTTTTCATATTCCGTCAATCATCGTTTTTAATAAAACAGATATTTATCGCGAAAAAGAATGGATTGCTTTTGAAAACCTTAAATCGATTTACACATCCATTGGCTATCCTGTTTATTGCATCAGTATAAAAAATAATGAAGGGCTTGATACATTGAAACAAATACTTCATAATAAGATAACACTATTTTATGGTCATAGCGGCGTGGGTAAATCAACATTAATAAACTTTATAATTCCGCAGCTTGCGCTGCAAACAAAAGAAGTAAGCGGCTGGAGTGGGAAAGGAATGCATACAACAACATTTGCAGAAATGTTTGATTTGCCTTTTGGCGGAAAAATTATTGACACACCGGGACTTCGTGAGTTTGCATTAACCGGTATCGGGCGTTCTGAGTTATCGCATTATTTTGTTGAGATGAAAAGTTTTTTATCGCAGTGCAGGTTTAATAATTGCCTGCATGTTGAAGAACCTGGTTGCGCTGTTAGAAAAGCCGTAGAAGAGAAAAAGATTTCTTTAGAACGTTACATAAGCTATCGCAACATTCTTGATTCAATGGAAGAAAATGATTATTGAGCTGCACGTAAGCGTACTGCAAGTTTGTTAGCTGTCTTTAAATCTTTTTCGTGGTAAACCAGCGAAACTCCATTGTAAATATTGTACTGAAGTGTAAGCAGGTTTCCACGATAGCTAAAACGCCATTCCACACCATCGGCATCATCTTCTTTTAATTTAAAGTGCACGTGGCGTGTTTTGCTTAAAACATTCGTAAGCCTGTAAAATTCCTGCAGGCTGCCGCTTTCGCTAATGATCATTTCCGTAGCAGATGTATATTCAAACGTCTTCATAAAATTCATTCATAGTTTCAATCAAATTTTATTCCTGCATCGTTATTCATAGAATTACGTTTATATTAATTATACGTAAAAAGTTTTACTATAGAAACAGATGCTGTGTTAATTCGGAAGTTTACTGCTCAATAGTTAAATAAGCAGTGAGTTCTGGGAGTAACCGGCAGTGAGCCGTATTAATTATGACAACGGCTTTTACTATTTCGCTGCATTAAAATCAGAAAACCAGGAAGAATATTTTACATAATTTTTAGCGATGCGTTCAATCTCGCTATGCAAGCCATCTTTAGATATTTCTTTTACTTTTCTTGCAGGTACACCTGCGTAAATAGAATTGGGTTCTATTATTGTTCCTTCTAAAACAACAGCGCCGGCAGCGATCACCGTATTACTTTTAACCACACATTTATCCATTACTATTGCACCCATGCCAATAAGCACATCATCGTTAATTATGCAAGCATGTACAATTGCACCATGACCAATAGAAACGTTGCTGCCAATTTCAGTGGGATTTTTTTCAAATGTGCAATGTATAATTGCGCCATCCTGTATGTTTACTTTATTTCCTATCCTTATATAATTTACATCTCCACGAACAACTGCATTAAACCAAATGCTGCAGTCATCACCCATAATTACATCGCCCACCACGGTGGCGTTTGGTGCTATAAAACAATTGTTACCAAACTGTGGTTGTTTTCCATTGCAAGAAAGAATCGTTGCCATATATCAAATTGATCAGATTAAATAATAACGTGTCAGGTTTTAAAAATAAGCAGAATAATCTTAAACAATCACACAGCTTTTAACTCATTCAAATTTGTTTTAAAACAAAGTTCGACTTTTGCAGGTAACGAATTACAAAATGAGTGCAGACAGACAATTATTTTTTTCACACATCGCACAAACCTCGCCTTCGCCAATAGGTCTTGAAATTATAAAGGCACAAGGAAATTATCAATACGATATTAACGGTAAAAAATATTTTGATCTTATTGCTGGTTTCAGCGTTGCAAACATTGGTCATTCAAATCCCGCAGTTATTAATGCAATAAAAAAACAGGCGGAAGTTTACATGCACGTAATCGTGTATGGAGAATTTATTCAAAGCCCGCAAACACAATACGCGCAATTGCTGACAAACCATTTAC
The DNA here is from genome assembly GCA_035547495.1 of Parafilimonas sp. Taxonomy (GTDB): domain Bacteria; phylum Bacteroidota; class Bacteroidia; order Chitinophagales; family Chitinophagaceae; genus Parafilimonas. The sequence continues at coordinate 6,651 of DASZUY010000396.1, forward strand.
CTGCTTCACTTAATTGCATTTACTTCACCAACAGCGGCGCTGAAGCAACAGAAGGCGCATTAAAACTGGCAAAACGTTCAACAAACAGAACAAATATTATTGCGTTTCATAAAAGTTATCATGGCAGCACACAAGGTGCTTTAAGTTTAATGGGTGATGAATATTACAGGAATGCATTTCGCCCTTTGCTTCCCGGCGTTTATCATTTTCATTATAATAGTGATGGCGTTTTAAATGCAATTAATGAAGAAACAGCCTGCGTAATTTTAGAAACGGTTCAAGCTGAAAGTGGTGTAGCGGCACCCCGTAAAAATTGGTTGAAGGCATTGCGTGAAAAATGCAATGAACAAGGTGCATTATTAATTTTTGATGAAATACAAGCGGGTTTTGGAAGAACAGGTTCGCTTTGGGCTTTTGAACAATTTGATGTTGTGCCCGATATTCTATTGTTAGGTAAAGCTTTGGGTGGCGGCATGCCATTAGGTGCTTTTATTGCTGATAAAAAATTAATGCAGAAAATAAGTTTTAATCCTGTACTCGGGCATATAACAACATTCGGTGGGCATCCGGTAAGCTGTGCGGCGGGCAAAGCAGCATTCGAAATTTTGTTATCTGAAAATTATATAAAAGATGTTGCTGATAAAGAAAGGATGTTTGTTGAAAAACTCAAACATCCGTCAATAAAAAGAGTAAATCATTTTGGGCTTTGGATGTCTTTACAATTTGAATCAACAGAAATAGCACAAAAAATTATTCATGCCTGCATTAAAAACGGATTAATTACAGATTGGTTTTTGTTTGCGCCTGATTGTTTGCGTATCGTGCCGCCACTTACTATTACTAAAGATGAAATAGATAAAGTTTGTGCTGCAATTTTAAAAAGTATTGACGAAGTGATTAAATAGATTGTATGAAGAAAAAATTAGTAGTGCTTACCGGTGCCGGCATCAGTGCAGAAAGCGGATTAAAAACTTTTCGTGATAGTGATGGTTTGTGGAATGGTTATAATATTGAAGATGTAGCCACGCCACGCGCATGGAAAAAAAATAAACAACTTGTTCTCGAATTCTATAACATGCGTCGCAAAGATGTACTGAGTGCGCAACCTAATGCAGCGCATATTGGATTAGCAGAACTAGAAAATGATTTTAATGTACATATCATCACACAAAATATAGATGATTTGCATGAGCGTGCAGGCAGCACAAAAGTTTTACACTTGCATGGCGAGATTTTTAAAATGCGTAGCGAACTAAATGAAAATCTTGTGTACGAAATAAGAAAAGATATTTTATTGGGCGATGTAGCTGATGATGGAACACAATTGCGTCCGCATATTGTTTGGTTTGAAGAACCTGTGCCGATGATTGAACAAGCTGCGCAAATTGCAGAACAGGCAGATATTTTTGTTGTGATAGGAACTTCACTCGTAGTTTATCCGGCTGCAGGATTAGTGCATTATACCAAACCTGCGATTCCAAAATTTATTATTGATAAAATTATTCCGTATTCCTCGCTATATAATCTTAGCGTGATCGAAAAGCCGGCAACAATTGGTATTAGTGAACTGACGGATGCATTAAAGCAAATCCGTTAACCATTAAAATAAAAAAGAGCTCTTAAGCAAGAACTCTTTTTTTAAAAACATACTTTTCAAATTACCAGCGGCTGTTGCTGTAAGATCTTTTGTTGTTAGATCTTTCTTCGCGGGGTTTTGCAACGCTTACGCTGATGCTTCTTCCGTCAACCATTGCGCCATCTAATTCTTTAATGGCTTTTTGTGCTGATGCATCATCGGGCATTTCAACAAAACCAAAACCGCGGCTGCGATTGGTAAATTTGTCTGTAATAATTTTTGCTGAGCTTACTTCGCCATAATCTTCAAAGTAGTCTCTTAAATCTTCGTCCTGAACGTTAAAGCTCAGGTTTGAAACATAAATGTTCATTAACTATATAATTTAATTAAAAAAAAGCTGAGAAAATAAACCGTGTAAAGAAGGATAATACTTTTAGCAGAAACTCTGTAGCAGAAAAATCAATTCATTTACTAAGACTATAAACTCAATTGCCGCGCAAATATAAAGATTATAATTTAAGGTAACGAATGAATAAATTATTAATTCAATTGTTTAACATGATGCATGAAGAAAATTAATAAAGACGTTTTATTGTTTTAAAATCTTTTGAAATGTATGCCTTCATTATTCCGGTGGTATCAAACGATTTTGCTTTTACATGCAAATGCACTTTGAACTCACATACGTAGCGTTTTTTAAGATTATCGTTAAAATAAGTTACGTCTTGAACATGATACGTAACGTTTGATGAATCGTT
>DASZUY010000397.1:0-3242 GCA_035547495.1 Parafilimonas sp.
AAAAACGATTTGGATCGTGCGGATCATTAAACTTCCTATCAAGTTCTAAATGTGTGTATGTGTTATTAACGCTGTCTGATATATGCATCAGATCACTGCTTAATTTATCTTCACCAATGGTATAAACATAATTTGTAGAATCGCCATAAGTACGTTCAGGATCTCTTCTTCCAACCATATCAATATTTAAATCAACAGATGTTGAATCAAGCTGAAAGACAGGATGGTCAGTATAATATTTACTTCCCCACAAACCTTTTTCTTCCCCGGACACGGTCATAAAAACCATCGTGCGCCTCGGGCGAATACCTTTATCTCTTGCCGCCGCAAAAGCCTGCGCAATTTCAAGCACGCTGGTGGTACCGCTACCATCATCATCAGCTCCATAATAAATTACTGAATCATGTTTGCCCAAATGATCATAGTGACCTGTTACAAAAACATACTCACTTTTTTTATCAGTGCCGGGCAACACACCAATTACATCTGTGCTTTGTAAATTTTCTGTTGTTTTATTTATGCTGATATTAAAACTTGTGGTGTAATCTTTTTGTGTTGTTGTTGAATCAACATGCGAAGCAAGAATTGCATCAGCAAGATTTTGCGAAATAAAAAACACAGGCAAACTACTATTTGTGGTTTTCGTGTTATACATGTTGCCCTTTGCTTTAAAATTTTTTCTTGGAAAACCATTTGAAATAATCAATAGACCCGCAGCATCATACTTCGGTAATAAATTAATTTTTTGAAAAAGATTTCTTGGAGATTGCTCTGATGAAAGCGGCGCAATCATCACCCATTTTCCTTTTACATCAATACTGTCAAAATCACTGCGTGTTGAATCCTTCACACCGCGCCCTGCAAAAACAACATCCTGCACTTTCCAAGTGCCCGAAGGAACATTGTTAGAAGGAACAAAATCATCTGCTAAAGAAAAATCTTTGCCGTTTGCAGTAAACGTTGCAGATGTAATTGAATCTTGCCAAACAGGAAATGTCATTTGATATTTTCCTGAATCGCCGGGCAACAATTTTAATTTCTTGAAATAATTTTCAATAAACGTTGCTGCTCTCCGCTGACCTTCAGTTGAAGTTTCCCTTCCTTCCATTTGTGCACTTGCAATTACAGAAAGCTTTGCTTTTAAATCACCAGGTGTTATACCGGCAGCAAATTTTTCTGCCGTTTTATCCTGTGCAAAAACATTCAATGCACAACATGATAGAAAGAAAATAAAAACTTTTCTCATGCTATATTTTTATTAGTTGTTCTGCTGATGAATTAGCTCCATTCTTCCTTCTCTTTCTGCTGCTCTTTTTTATAAACTTTTGATGAAAGATAAACACCTAATTCAAATAAAGAATACAATGGTATAAAAACGATAGTTTGGCTGTACCAGTCGGGGCTTGGTGTTATCACCGCGGCTACAACCAGAATAATTACGATGGCATATTTACGCGATCTGCGTAACATCATCGGTGTTATTAAACCAATTTTTGTGAGCGCGTATGTAAGCACAGGCATTTCGAAAGCAATGCCGCAACCTAAAATAAGATTGGTAAGATTGTTTAAATAATCATCAATCGTTGGTTTTGTTTGAACCATATGCAAACCGCTGACCTGGAATGTTGCAAGAAAATTAAATGTGAAAGGACCGAGAACAAAGTAGCCAAATGCTGCGCCGAGAAAGAAAAAAAATGAAACCCAGAAAATAACAAAGCGCGTACCTTTTAATTCTTTTGGTTTTAATGCTGGTTTTATAAAGCGCCAGAACTCCCAAAAAATGTAAGGGAAAGCTGCAACCAAACCACCAATAAATGCAATTGAAAAACTTCCAAAGAACTGTCCACCAAAAGTGGTTGTTTGCATTTGAATGTCAACAGGCGGCAAACAAAGTTCATTGCCTAAACCTAATTTGTGACTTAACGCACAAATTGCACGATAGCTAATAAAGTTTTGATTGATAGGTCCGGCAATCACATTATCAAATACCCACTGTATTTTCACGAAAATAACTACAGCCAAAACCATTACAACAAGTAGGGAACGAATGATATGCCAGCGTAATTCTTCAAGATGATCTACGAAAGCCATTTCTCCACGACCCTGGCTACGCCTTCCAAAAAAACCTTCAGCCATTTTTTATTATTAAGGTTGCAAATGTACGGGGCAGCAGAAGATTAGATGTATAAATATTTATGGCTAAAAAATATTAACGAAGCAGTTTCACCTTCACCATTTCAATGCGTGTATCGCTCACATTTAAAATATCGAATTCATATTTATCGATAATGATGCGCTCTTTAAAACCCGGGATGGTTTCATGCTGATTGATAATATAACCCGATAACGTTTCAGATTCGCCTTCGGGAAAACCAAGACGATATTTTTCATTCAAATAATCAAGTTCAAGTCTGCCGGAAAAAATAAATTCATTTTCCGCGATCTGCTTTTCAACAAATTCTTCAGTATCATATTCATCCCTTATTTCACCAAAAATTTCTTCCAGCAAATCTTCCATAGTAATAATCCCTGCAGTGCCGCCAAATTCATCCACAACCCACGCAATACTTTTTCTTTCTTTCGTGAATTTATTCATCAAATCTGTTGCGCTCATTGTTTCGGGCACAACAGGAATTGGCAATAATATCGAGCGCAGATCATGCGGTCTTTTAAAAAAATCAAGCTGGTGAACATAACCCTGAATGTTATCAATATTGCCTTCATAAACCACGAGCTTGCTTAATTTAGTTTCAATAAAAGATTTGATCGCATCTTCAATTGAAGTATCAATATCTAAAGCTTCAACTTCCGTACGCGGCACAAGACATTGCCGCACTTTAACCGTTGGCAACGATAAAGCGTTTTCAAAAAGCTCCGTATTTAATTCCTGGTTATCTGGCGCCTGGTCTTTGGTTTGCTGATAAAAATGTTCAAGATCAACTTTTGAAAAAGCTTCTTTATCTTTTATGCGCACATTAAAAAGATATTTTAAAATGCCTTCTGCAAAATTTACAAACAAAGAAGAAATGGGATTGAAGAGCCTGTAAAATAATTGTGCTACCGGCGCAAAAAAACTCAGCAAACTATCATTGCGCGCTCTGAAAATTGCTTTAGGTAAAAACTCGCCGATGATCAAAACGAAAAGCGAAGAAAGCACCGTATCAAACAAAAGTTTTACGTAAGCATTTTCGAGATGTAAAGGATTCCATAGGGAAGTGCGCATTAACTCGCTAAACAGCAAT
>DASZUY010000398.1:0-4276 GCA_035547495.1 Parafilimonas sp.
ATAACCCTTAACCTTTCTTATATTCTTTTATTATTTCTGATTCGCCTTTATAAACTCTCACTGTTTCTAATTTTTTGTCGTTAGCTATATGCACTAAATAAATACTGTTGTTATCCAAGGGCAACATTATTTCTTCAACGCCGGCGATATCATAATCTTCAAATTCATTTTCTACCATTCTTCTTACATTTTTAGGTAATGATTCTGACTGGTAACGTTTAACTGTGTACATCAATTTTCCTGCTTTGTCATAAACTGGCGTTGCAACAATTGCTGCAGTTATTTTATCAGAAATATTTGTACTAAAGTTTTCAATGTTTACAGCTTTGGTTTGTGCTTGTGTGCTTAATGTTAGTCCTGCTGAAAGAAGTAATACGGTTGCAGCTAAAAAAATCCTTTTCATAATTATTTTTTTTATCGTGATTAATTAGAACTTTTGCGTTCACATATCAAAACTACTTTCAGCATACAGCCATGAAAAGCAAAAAGCGACCATTATAAATTTTTTGTCGGCAAAAAGCAATAATTAAAAGGCGGCATGTTGTATAATTTTTTGAATCATCGGTAAACAGCATCTTTTATCTTGCATCATGGAAAAAATTTTTTCTTATCAGTCGTTATACAACTTCACTTCTAACATATTTAAACACATTGGCTGCAGCGATGAGCATGCAACCACTGCAACCAAAGCCTTGCTGGCTGCTGATTTGAGAGGAATAGACAGTCATGGCATAGCAAGACTTTCTGGCTATATAAGATTGTGGCATGCAAAAAGAATCAATGCTCATCCAAACATTCAAATTGTGCATGAAACTTTATCAACCGCAACAGTAAATGGTGATGCGGGTTTGGGTTTAGTGATTGCACCGTTTGCCATGAACATTGCTATAAAAAAAGCAGAACAGGCAGGCACAGGTTGGGTGAGTGTTCGCAACAGTAATCATTTTGGCATTGCGGGTTATCATGCGATGATGGCTTTACAACATGACATGATCGGTATTGCGATGACAAATGCAAGCGCGTTGGTTGCACCAACTTTCAGCATTGAAAGAATGTTGGGAACGAACCCGATTGCTGTTGCAATTCCTGCAGAAAAACAACCTGCATTTGTTGCTGATTTTGCAACAACAACTGCAGCAAATGGAAAGCTTGAAATCTTACAAAGAAAAAATGAAGACGCGCCACTTGGTTGGGTGCAGGATAAAAATGGAAAGGCATCAATAAATGCAAATGAATTGAAACAAGGCGGCGCATTATTGCCATTAGGCAGTGATCGTGAACATGGCTCGCACAAAGGTTATGCGTTGGGAAGTATCGTTGATATTTTTTCTGCCGTATTCAGTGGTGCAAGTTACGGACCATGGGCGCCGCCCTTTCCTGCATATGTTCCAATTCCCGAAAACATGCCGGGTAAAGGATTGGGACATTTTTTTGGTGCGATGAGAATTGATGCTTTTAGGCCTGCACAGGAATTTAAGCAACATATGGATAACTGGATTGAACGTTTTAGAAAAGCAAGACCTGCTGATGGCTATGAAAAAGTGTTGATTCCCGGAGACCCTGAAAGAGAAATGGAATCGATACGAATAAAGAAAGGAATTCCTGTTGTTGAAAGTGTGGTAGAAGATTTAAAAAAATTAGCAGAACAATTTAATATAGAAGCGGAATTTTAAAGCTCATCAGTTTCTTCGGTGCTTTCGCTTTCATCCATATTTTCCTCTGAAACATTCTCCTCGCCTTCTTCAGAAAAGCCTTCTGTTTTTTGCGGCAGTTCATATTTTTCTTCTATATCAACAAACTTTTTTCCAAGCAGACTTCTTGTACCATATTGTTGCGGACCGATGCCTTCTGTTCTCGATGTGGCAGGATACGTTATTTTACTACTTTCTTCTTTTGAAACATTTATCAGTTCAACAAGAAAAGTCCAGTTCTTCGCAAAATCGTATACATAAATAAATTTCTGATTAGTGTCGCGAATCTCACTGCCAATTGTTGTTGCAGACATAATTAGTGGCTCAGCTTTATATTCCTTATCATATTTTTCAATTGATATTTCCCTGCCACGCTGCCAGTAATCGTTGCTGCGATAAAAAGTTGCTGCATGCTTATTATCGAACTCATACGCTTTCAAAATTGCATTATGTAAATCAAAAAAGCTTTGATTATGTTTGATCACCACATCCCTATAAACCGCTTCATCATCTTCGTAATAAACCCTGAATTTTAAAACTGCCATTGTTATAAGAATTACTTAATTAATTGCATCATTATTTTCTGTAAACGTTAAGGCAAATAACATGCACTAATTTAAAACAAGCCATGTTTAATTACAGAAACTAATTAATTGCAAAAGCAGTTGGCAACATAATAAAAAAAATTATCATTGTTGCATTTAAATTATTCAACGGGGGAAATATTTAGTTCTTTGGCTTTATGCAGCATAAATTTATAAGCCTCATTATATTCATTGGGAATATCACCATCCAATATTGCTTCACGAATTGCATCTTTTATAACACCAATTTTTTTACCGGGCTTTAATCCGAATGTTTGCATAATAATTTCACCTGTAATTGGTGGCTGCCAGTTACGCACCCGATCACTTTCTTCAACAGCAATTAATCGTTTTTTTACAATTTCAAAATTGTTTAAATAGCGGCGAACTTTAGTTTTGTTTTTGCTTGTGATATCTGCCTGGCACAACATCATCAATGCATCAATATCATCACCGGCATCAAACAACAATCTTCTTACTGCGCTGTCTGTAATATTTTCTTTTGTGAGACTTATTGGCCGCAAGTGCAACGCAACAAGCTTTTGCACAAAACGCATTTTTTCATTCTGTGGCAATTTTAACTTCGCAAAAATTTTTGGAATCCATTTAGCACCCAAAGCTTCATGCCCGTGAAATGTCCAGCCATGTTCACTATCGAAACGTTTTGTTGCGGGCTTTGCAATATCATGTAACAATGCCGCCCATCTCATCCACAAGTCGTTTGTATGAATAGAAATATTATCAAGTACCTGCAACGTGTGCGTGAAATTATCTTTATGGCCAATTCCATCAATATATTCTGCGCCTTGCAACGCCAGCAACTGTGGAAAAATAATTTTTAATAATCCTGATTGATTTAAAAGATTCCATCCAATAGATGGTTTTTCGGCGAGCATTATTTTGTTTAGCTCATCTGTAATGCGTTCCTGCGAAATAATTTTTATGCGCTCTGCATTTTCACTTATTGCATTAAATGTTGCTTCATCAATTTTAAAGTGCAGTTGCGTTGCAAACCGAATTGCACGCATCATACGCAACGGGTCATCGCTAAAAGTTTTTAAAGGATCCGTTGGCGTTTTAATTATTTTTTTCTGTAAATGTTTTAAACCATCAAACCTGTCGATAACAGTTTTAAAATCGTTTTTTGATAATGCAATCGCCAGCGTATTAATTGTAAAATCTCTTCTCAGTAAATCATCTTCTAAAGTACCTGCTTCTACTTCTGGCTTACGACTGTTCTGACTATAACTTTCTTTTCTTGCACCAACAAATTCAATTTCAAAATCTGCAAGTTTGATTTGCGCCGTACCAAAATTTTTAAAGTAAGCAACAGCAGGTTTTGGATTAAATAAATCAGCAACATTATGTGCGAGTTTAATTGCATCACCTACACACATTATATCTGCATCTTTTGTTTGCCTGCCCAACAATTTGTCCCGAACAAACCCGCCAATTAAATAACAATGCAGTTCTAACTGCTCGGCTGCTTTAATTATCTTTTTAAAAACAAATAATTCCTGGTCAGTAAACTCTATTTGCATAAGCGCAAATATAACGCTCGGTAAACGTGCATTATTTTATTCAAACTCAAGCTCACGGCTAAAGAACTCCCAATCAAACAAGATATAATCAGGATGAAAAATTCTTTGAAGAACATTTTTATCTATGAAAAACTTATCGGTTGATTTATTATTACGCGTTTTAATACTGCTGACAATTTTTGAAAATGGCGATGCTTTTGGAATTGATGTGTGATGAGGCTTTTCCATAGATAAAAATTTTTAGGAATAAAACATCAATTTTCAAAAACCATGCAGATATAGGCAAAAAGTTTTAATCGCATGATAATTAAGCACGAATAATTTCCGGCTTTCCATTTCGCCACCTGATAATTGAGGAGGGTTTTGCTTGAACTATTTCGTTTTGCCGGTATTGTACAACATAATCTACACCTTGCTTTATCGCATCCGCAATTTCATAAAAGTTAGCAGCAGCAGGTTC
>DASZUY010000399.1:0-2370 GCA_035547495.1 Parafilimonas sp.
TATGCCTGTAAGTACAAACACCCAAAAGATGCAAACTCCAATTGAGTTAACGAATGCATTAGAAAAATCGCCAATTGCAAAAAAATATTTTGATGCGCTGCCACCATCGCATAAACAGGAATATATCAAATGGATAGTTGAAGCTAAGAAAGAAGACACAAGAAAATCAAGAGCGGCAAAAGCGGTTACAATGATGGAACAGAAAGCTGCGAATAAAAATTAATTCATTAATAAAACGCAACATGCCATGTGCGTTGCCATTCCTTCCCTGCGGCTAATTCATTAATTCCTTCTTTTTCTGTTAACCGGTTATTGTGATTAACATTATCTGCAATACCACACCATGGTTCGAGGCAAATAAACGGCGCATCCTTAGCCGCCCAAATTCCAAAAAAAGGAAATCCATCAAACTTAAATTTTAATGCTTGCGGATCTTTATTCGTTTTTAATGTGATTTGATTGCTGTGGATGTGTTTTAAAACAATTGCATCTTTATAAAATAATTCAGGCTTTAATTCTAATGTTTTATGATTGAGTTGTATTAATTCCGTTTCATTATTAATTAATCCATCTTTTAATAAATATCTTTTTAGCGAATCATCATTATTAAATTCAAGAACATAATCGGTGTAAGATAAATTTTTGTTTAGCGGAACATTAAAGGCAGGATGACCGCCAACGGAAAAATACATGTTATCAGAATTTACATTTTGCACGCGATAAGTGCAACTCAACTCATTTGCATTAATTGAATATTCAACTGTGAAAATAAATTCGAAAGGATAAATTGAAAACGTTTCTTCATCATTTTTTAAAGTAAAGATTGCACAAGTTGAATCTTTTTGTGCTGCATTAAAAACTTTATCTCTTGCAAAACCATGTCTCGGTAATTTATATTCCTTGTTATGAAAAATATATTTTCCATCTTTTAATTCACCAACAATCGGAAATAGAACAGGAGAATGTTTGCCCCAATGTTTTGCATCAGCCTGCCACAAATATTCAGTACCATTTCTGCGAATGCTTTGCAACTCCGCTCCTTTTTCACTTATTTTAATTTCAAGCTGATCATTTGAAAGATGTATCATACCTCAAAATTACAAACACACAATTTCAAATAAATAATTCTTCTTTTAACTGCACTATTTTTGTGTAACAATCTTCAAATTATAAACTATGAAAACACTTGAAAGCAAGGTTGCCTATATAACTGGCGGATCGAAAGGAATTGGTTTAGGAATCGCAAAAAAATTATTTGATGCAGGAATGCGCGTTGCTATAACAAGCCGCCATTTGGATGCAGCAAAAAAAGCTGCGCAATCTTTAACGAAAGATGATTCAAGAGTGCTTGCATTAGAATCTGATGTTAGCGATCTTGAATCTGAACAGAACGCTGTAAAGAAGGTTATCGAACATTTTGGCCAACTTGATGTGCTCGTTGCAAATGCAGGTGTTGGTCATTTGGTTTCTATTGAAAACATGACGCCTGAACTATGGAAAGAAACAATTGATACAAATCTTACCGGTGTTTACAACAGTGTAAAAGCTTCGCTCGAATTTCTAAAAAGATCGAAAGGATATATTATAACAATTGCAAGTCTTGCAGGTGCAAACTTTTTTGAAAATGGTTCTGCCTACAATGCAAGTAAGTTTGGTGTGGTAGGCTTTTCTCAGGCAATCATGCTCGACCTAAGACCGCACGATATTAAAGTAACTACCATTATGCCCGGCTCTGTTGCTACCAATTTTAATAATCATGAAGTAACGGATAAAGATGCGTGGAAAATTCAACCGGAAGATATTGGTGATATTGTGGTGAACCTTTTAAATATGCACCCGCGCACATTGCCAAGTAAAGTAGAAGTTCGCCCGACAAAACCTGCAAAATAGTTATGCTGCGTTTTGGTGATATCGCGTTAACATCGGTGCATCTCATCATCATTGCATTTAATTTGTTCGGCTGGATTTTTCCTTCAACAAGAAGAGCGCATTTCATTTGTGTTTTGCTTACAGCATTTTGCTGGTTTGTTTTAGGTATTTGGTTTGGATGGGGTTATTGCCCTGTTACAGATTGGCAATGGCATATAAAAGAAAAATTAGGCGAAACAAATTTGCCGGCATCTTTCATTACATATTACGCAGATAAAATTACAGGCCGGCATTTTACTGATGCACTCATTGACACACTAACATTAATTTTATTTTTGCTTGCTGCAATTCTTTCTGTTTACTTTAATTTTTTTAAAAGAAGAAAATGAACTTGGTGAAGGGCATTATTTTATCGCTTATTATCTGTTGTATCATATCAAAAACATTTGCACAAACGCCGTTAGATACACTCAGCTATCTCCAAAATAATAAGAATGTTTA
>DASZUY010000400.1:0-3864 GCA_035547495.1 Parafilimonas sp.
GTAACTCATGTGAATCAGACAGCTCGTATTCAAACAGTTTCAAGCTCTACAAACAATGCTTTACACAAGTTGCTTACAGCTTTTAAAGACCTTACTGGATATGGAGTCTTGTGCAACACTTCATTAAACTTCAATGGAAGAGGATTTATAAACAAGATTGATGATCTTTCAGCATACACGATCAAACATAACTTGGATGGATTTGTTGTTGACGGTCAGTGCTATTTATTAAAAAGTTCCGGCTATTATCAATCATATTTAAGAAATAGTTCGCAAGCGCATAATCTTCCAGATAGCTTGGTTTAGTGATATATTTAAGTATTCTTACTCGTTTTCAAAGTTGTCTTATCAACTTTATACGCCAAATAAATCAGCCACTTCATCCACTGGTAAAACAATACAAGATTGCCTTTATATAATTTCTTACAGCCATCATAAGTTATAACAGCATCTAATAAATCCAGCAGTTCAATTTCAGCATAGCTATGTTTAAATGTTGTACAAAACTGGCTAATCACTTTCTTTGGTTTTGCAATTTCATTATCATCCAGGTATTGAACTTGCTTATCCATACCAGCACATAATTTAGGTTTATCCTTATAGATATGTCGCTGCCTGATTAACCAAAACGCTTCAACAAGTTTTAATAATGCGTGTATGAAATCCATTAAGTCTTCACGCAAGTACGCTTCATCATAAGCACTCTGATCATTGGCAAGTGCCAGCCTTTGCCAATGGTTTAATTCATCCTTGCATGTTTCTAACTGGAAATTGTTGAACAGCGCACGCAGGTTGCGAAATACATTTCTATTCCTGGCAACCAAATAATGATATGGCTTTTGAAACCGCACTCTTTCTTTATTATCGTTATTCATGGCTTAATGGTTTTCTTCTTATTTTATGATACCACTTCTTAAACCACCAGCTTTGATGTTTATTACGCCATTTTGCATGCAGCTTTACCAGCTTCATTTTATTACTGTCTTTTGGAAACAAAGAACCAAGTGCATCCATTTCTTTAAACATCTGCCTTATGTCATCAACGGTATAATAACGCTGACCATAACCGCACTCAATAAAGTAGTTGATTAAATGTTGTTTTGCAATGTCTTTTCCTTCACGTTCCCAACTTCCGCAATCAAGGTTTATAGTAAAATCTCTTATTACTTCTTCCGGAGTTACCTGCAAAAGTTTGCAGAGCAGGAGAAATTGATATGGCAAAAAGAATTTAAAAGTTGCATGGCGTTTATATGCTCCGGTTTGCCACTTAAGTATTGGCTTTTCAATTTTTGCTTTTGCTGCTTTTTTCATAACCTAATTAAGAATTTAATGTGCCGGGAAATGCAGTTATTATTTTGCCACCACTATCCGAGATAACAGTTATAACACTTGCAGGTTTACCATATTTATCAAAGCCAATTAGTTGTTTGGCATCAATTACTCTTTGCACATTACATGAATTATTAATTGATGTTGTTATTTGTGTGCCTGCATCGCGCAGGTACGATACAATGCCTGCAACAGAAATAGTGAACTTGCCTGCATTGGGATAGCGTGGAATTTTAAAATAATGCCGTTCTAAAATATGTGCAAGTGCAGAGGCGCTTAAATAATGCGATTTGCGCAATAACTTTTTTTTATTCTTCACCGGTAATTGATATATAAGCTTTGTCTGAAGTTCTTCCAACCAAATTTGTGTATCACTAACAAGAAATAAAATATGAATCCACTGTTCTTCATTAATGTTATTTGTGTTCTGGAATTTTTCATCATTATGATTGACGGTATTAATGTCAAAAGAAAAATCATTATTATAGGCTTCTCGGTTGTTATTAATAGTTGACATTGGTTGAATGTTGAAAGTGAAGGATGTATAAATAACCCAACGCAAAAAAGAGACGTGGGTTAGTTCTTGAGGCTCTGAAGGGCTGCGACACCCCGACTCCAAACAAGAACGCCCACGCCGTAGCATGAGCGATTTACCTTATTTTTTCTGGAGTCTTTGAAAGGTCGCAGTTTTCAGAACCAGAAAATAAAGCAAACACGCTTGTAATAACTTATTGTGTTTGCAAAGCTAAGCTCAATGATTAAGTATCGTCAAAAAGCATTTTATCAAATTTGATTTCAAAATTAATAAATAAATGTATTTAAAATCATCTTAGTTAAATATTTATGCATCAAATTATTGAATTGATTCATAAGTCTTTCTTTTTTCGTTAGTTAGATGATTGATTATATATGCCAAAGAAAAAAGAGAGATTCAATAGAATTAAAATCGTTTTATTAGAAAAGGAAAAAACCAACTTATGGCTTGCTGAAAAACTTAGTGTAAGTAAAACGACTGTTTCAAAATGGTGTACCAACGATAATCAACCGACAATTGAAACTCTATTCAAAATTGCGAAGGTTTTGAGTGTTGAAGTTTGTGAGTTGTTGGTAGCTGGAAAAAAATAATCGCTAATCAAAAAACTACTCCTTTTCATAATATGATGTAGATTTTAACTGTCCTTTGTCAAAATAGACTACGTCAGAAATATTTAACCGTCCAACCCATTCTTTACGATTATGATGTCCGCCAATAATCAGTTTTTCTCCAACAGAAGTCCATAAAATTTCTAAATCATTTTCAGCAAGCTTTTTTAATAAATCTGATTTTTTAATTAATAAGCAAGATATACTTGGAATACTTGCGCTTGGGTCAAAACAAATAATGTCACCAGTCTTATTTAAAAGTTGACCTTCAACTTTTGAATATTGCATATCAAACATTGTAAATAGCATTTCAGTTGGTTTGTAAAAACTTATAGTCTCTTCTTTCGAGGCGTCAAATTCTTCCTCCCACAAAAATTGAATAGCCGTTCTTGCTGTATTACAAACAAATTTTCCTGACTTTCTATCGTAAACTTCGTCCCATTGATTTCCTCCATGATATTTTGAACTAAAAGTTTTATTGGCGGCAGCCCAATAATATTCACGGCTAAACATTTCATAACGCCTACTAATATCTAATAAACCAGAACCTCTCAAATTTCTTTTAGTCAAATATTTGATGATTGTTTTTAAATCCTCCTTATGAACAACATGACTGCTTAAATTATAAAATAATCTTTTATGCGGACTGTGATACTTTTCTTCGCCTAATGGAGTTGGTTCATTCCAACTTGGATACATTTCAAGTACAAGCCATTCGCAAGCTTCATTATCAGTTACATTAATAAAGCTAATTGGATTAGGTAAGTCGTTCGTTAAAAATACCCAGTCTTTATTCGGTATTTTCCAATTTGAATATGAAATAGGATTCCACCAGTTTAGTTTTGATTTATCTTTTGCACTAGTCTTAATTATCATAGTTGGGTCAATATCGCGAACATAAGGTTCCCAAGGTCCTTCATACTTTATTTGTTTCGCATCATCGTTATATGAATCTTCATAGAACGGGTAATTGTCAGACACTCTTGCCAAAATTTCATAAAATGCAATCCATTGATATTTTTTCCCGATTCTTTCTTCCATGCTATTTTCCCTACCTCGTCCACTTCCAATTGTCCTATCAAATTCCCCATGTTTCTCAACATCATATCCATACTTCTCAAAAATCCACTTTATTGCAAGATTGCTTAGTCCATTTGCATTAACTCGCCAATCAGACAATGCACTTTCAAAAACATATCTTCCAAAATCTCCATAGTGACCTGTTCCTCTTCCATATTCTGTAATCATTGAATCCAATATATCGTTTTGACTTCGATAATGTTTTTTGAAATCTTTTTCATCGTAACTGAATTTAAGTTTGTCTGTTTCTTTATTGGTTGGGAATGTTTTAGGTAAATCACTTTTAAATGGTGGTTGAATTTTATTCAAGTC
>DASZUY010000401.1:0-11349 GCA_035547495.1 Parafilimonas sp.
CTTCAACCGGTGACGAGCTGTATAAATATAATGCGGACAATGCTGCTGCGGGTATTAAACTGGTTAAAGATATTGCTGCAGGTGCCGCCAGTCCCGAGCCCGCTAACTTAACTGCGGTAGGCAGTAACCTGTATTTTACCATTACCGCCGCGAGTAACCAACAGTTATATATAACAGACGGCACCGAAGGCGGCACAAAGCTGGTAAAAGATCTGGGCACGCTCACACCATACGACGTATTTAATTTAGCTGCGGCAAATGATAAGCTGTTATTTACTGTTTTTACTCCTACCAATGGCAACGAACCCTGGAAGAGTGACGGTACCGCTGTGGGAACAAAAATGATAAAAGACATTTTTCCCGGTTATCTCAGCAGTTTACCGCAAGCATTTACTTATTTTAAAAATGGAGAATCATTATTCAGTGCTACGGATGGTAAAAAAGGAGTGGAATTATGGAAGACAGACGGTACGACTGCAGGAACAATATTATTAAAAAACATCAATACTACAACCACCGGCAGTTCAAATCCCGAGCTCAGAATAAATACGGGCGTTTTGAATAACAAGCTGTTTTTTTCTGCGTCTAACCCGCAACATCCTGCTGCGCTTTATTTAAGCGATGGCACAGCAGCCGGCACAAAGATGCTTGACCTGAACAACGGCAATTCCCCCGGTGCTGCTGATTTTACGGTCTTTAAAAATCATATCTATTTTTCCGCTTTCGGTAACGGCGTAGTCTCGGTATATAAAAGTGACGGCACTGCCTCCGGAACCAAGGCGCTGTTTAATGCAGGCAGCGGTGCGCTGGGTGTTGCAAAAATTATTGCTGCGCAGGATTATTTTTTTGTGTTTTACGATGATTACGATCACAATAACACCCAACTCTGGGTTTCAGACGGAACCGCCGCAGGCTCAAAGCTGGTACAGGTAATACCGTTCCAAAGTATTTATGATGGGGCTGCTACCGGGAATACTATATGTTTTTCCGGTTATGATGCGGTGCATGGCAGCGAACTTTGGAAAGCGACCAATGCACCGGGAAGTGCGGCATTGCTAAAAGACATAGTGCCCGGTGCACAAGGTTCATCTATTTCTTATTTTGCCGTGTATAACAACAAGGTTTATTTTACTGCGCGGGATGCCTCAAACACAGCTTATATTTATTTAACCAATGGCACGGCTGCAGGCACCAAGAAATTATTTAATACTTCCGTTCAGCAGTCACCCCTGGTTGTAGCCAATAACAAACTTTTCTTTACGGGGAACGATGCAACCTTTGGAGCCACTTTGTTTTGTTCATCAGGCACCGCTGCCACCACAAAAACAGTAAAAGATAAAATTTTCGGCAAGCCATTAAGCTATCCCGATTACCTGACGGTTTTCAACAACAAAGTTTTCTGTACTGCTTCAGATAGTGCTTATGGCACAGAGCTCTTTAAAACAGACGGCACCAATGCAGGCACTACGGTGGTAAAAGACATGGTGGCGGGCACTTACTCCAGTTACCCGTCGCAGTTAACAGTTGGCAGTGGTGCGCTCTATTTCCGGATGTCGGATGCCAGCTATTATAACCAGTTATGGGTAACAGACGGAACGGCAGCCGGCACGCAGCAGGTTACAGATGCCGCGTTCACCGGTATCACTTTTAATACTATGATCGGGACAAGCGACAAACTGTTTCTGAACGCATACACCTACGCATACGGGTATGAATTGTATGCGGGAAGCGCATCGTTGCAGAAGCCTGCAATAAGCAAGGCTTCCAAAAATAGTATGGCAGGCACAGGCACATTTACCGCCACGATTATGGGTAATCCGATCACGGACAGAATAAACCTGTCTGTGTATAATACAAAACCACAAATGTGTTGGATAACACTTGCAGATGGAGCAGGTAAAATATTGTTCATCAAAAAAGAATTCATACCTGCGGGCGTAAACAGTATCTCCTACCCGGCCGAAAGCCTGGCATCGGGTGTGTATGGTTTAAAAATAACAGCAGCAGATGGTTCATCGGTGTCTTTAAAGATCATAAAATAGGTTGTCTTTTCCGGTGGCCGCGATGAGCGCGTAAAAATCAGCATCCACATCGCGTGTCGTTAGCAATAAGGGTGAAAGAAAAGAGGTTTTGTTGATCGTACAGCACCAGGCGGTGATATATCAAAGAAGGTTGGCATAACATGTGGTGTAATCTCCTGTAGATTAAACCAATCTTATTGTCAATGAATGTTACATCACCGTGGGTGCCCGTTATGCAAGATGTTTTGCAGCGAGAAACGCTTTTTGAAACCAGACATGCAGGCTATTCCGTGCGTGTACATTGTACGGATGATACAGTATGGGTAGTAACAGCATGTGCCGGTGGCAACTGTGTGTTATTAAGGACCGCCTATACAGCCACCGGTAAACTGCAGGTGCTTAAAACTATATTAACCGGTGATGGTGCAGAGCTGCGCGTGAAAGCGCCCGACGGCATTTTTACTGTTCATCTCAGGATTTTAGAAAGTACCGGTATGCTGTTGCGCTGTACTACGGTATTTACGCCTTTAAGATCATTATACATTGCTTTTTGGCCAAGAGATCTTATAACAGGTAATAAACGATCTTCTGTAATTCCGCAGGGTGAAGTACATATTACACAAACCGGAACGCGCAGCGGTTTGCAATACATCAGCTTAGATAAACCATCTGCGGGAAGTTTACTGTATTTTCAAAATCTTACGGCATTGAATGAATATTGCCGTGCTACAAAAACTTCGCTTGCAGATTCAGTGGGCGGGGCATGGCCCGAAATGGGATTTGCACTTCCGCCTTCAAAGGAAAACCCACTTCCAAAAAATAAAGCGGTTATTATTTCGGACGTGTTCCTAAATTTTAACCCGGCAAAAAACAGGAACATATTTCAGCATGCGAAACAATTCATGAACCTGCTGGCAGAAGTTTATCCGTACCTGCCAAGACCTGAAACCAAATACCATCCATGGCCCGAAATACTCGACAAAGGGTTAAACGATTTGCAATTCAATCATGCATGCTGGTCTCATGCCAATGGGAATGATTATTTGAATGCTTATGCCTGCGATTATAACACGCCACCGGAAATTATGGTTCAGCTGGCGGTATTACTGCCACTGCTGGATTATAAACAATGGAGTAAAAAAGATCTGCCGGCCATTGATAAAATTAAAGCAGGGTTAAGCGCATTTTACAATGAAAAACTGGGAACCGTTGTGCGCTGGTTACCTTCCAAGGAGCAGAATTTAGACGGTGCCGAAGAACAGCTTAAGCCCGGTGTGATGGATTCCTGGTATTTACATCACCCGCTGCTGAATCTCGGGCGCCTCGCATTACAAGGCGATGCGCATGCGAAAAGATTATTCTTAGATTCATTGCCTTTTACCATTAAAGCAGCACATCATTTTAAATATACATGGCCTGTATTTTATAACCTGGAAACACTCGAGGTGATTAAGGCAGAAACAAAACCCGGTGAAGGTGGTGAGCATGATGTAGCGGGTTTATATGCACATGTAATGCTGAAAGCATGGCAACTTACAAAAGAAAAGAAATACCTGTCGGAGGCTAAGAAAGCGGCTAAAACATTGGGTAATAAAAAATTTAAATTATTCTACCAGGCAAATAATACCGCTTTTGCTGCCAATGCCCTGCTGGAACTTTTTATAGAGACCAACGATGAGTTGTATTTAAACATCGCTTACCTGTGCCTCGCTAATATTTTAAAAAATGTGCACCTGTGGGAATGTAACTATGGATATGCGAAAGACTATTCCACTTTCTTTGGTGTATTCCCGCTTAGTGATGCACCTTATACAGCGGCGTATGAAGAGCAGGAAGTATTTGCGGCAATACACCAGTTGCTGGCGGATGCTGAAAAAATAAACCTGCTGCCTTCCCTATCTTTATTATTGGCTGAGTTTATACGCTACCTGGTGCAGCGTGCTTATTATTACTATCCCTCTCACCTGCCTAAAGCAATGTTATCAGAAAAAGTAAAAACAGGTGAGCTTGATCCGCAGCTTTACATTGCGCTGGAAGATATTCATGACGGCTGGGAACAATCAGGCAGCGTTGGACAGGAAGTTTATGGTGCAGGTGTTGCGTTTGGCATTGTACCGCGTCATTATTATTGTGTGCCCGGCGAATCTTTTATGGTTTATATTGATTATCCATCCGGCGGGTTTATTGCCAAAAAAAACAGGATGGTTTCCTTTCATGTAAAAGGTGATGAAAGAATGCGTTGCCGTATGCTGATCATACCTACCAATAATCATGCACTTCCTTCATTTACTGTTTCTGTAAGCCGCAGTAAAAAAAGAGAAATTATAAATGGCATTCGCACCAAAGAAGGGTACATGGAATATACAATAAAAGGCAACCGGCATATTCAGATCGCCTGGAAAAAGAAATAATTACGAACGGTGAATAATGAAATTACATGTATTTCTGCGCTATTGTTAGTTATGGACAAACCACCAGTTGTTAAGCGATAATTAAAGAAGGAAAGATTTTTAAGAAATGAGCATTCTTTGTTGCCGCGAACCAGTAATTTATACAGCAGTATAAACATTTATAAAAAACTTTTACCTTCAAATTTCCGTACTGCAAATAGCCTTATCTTCATATTCTAAATGCAATCAGAATAAGACCAACATTTTGCTTCCAGTAAAATCCAATTCTATTCTTGCTAATCAAAAACAAACATCATGAAAAAACTGTACTTAAAAATTTCCATTGTTTTATTTATCGGCGTTATCTCAATTACCAATAATTTATTTTCCCAGGACCTTTCATCGCAGACTGCGGCAAATCTGGTGCGCGCCAATGCTGCTGCGATCGGGTTA
The DNA here is from genome assembly GCA_035547495.1 of Parafilimonas sp. Lineage (GTDB taxonomy): Bacteria > Bacteroidota > Bacteroidia > Chitinophagales > Chitinophagaceae > Parafilimonas. Next base: position 4,865 of record DASZUY010000401.1, read on the forward strand.
TCAAAAAATGATCTTGCTAATATGCGGATCTCTTCTGCGTATCTTGATAAAATTTCAGGCGCTTACTTAGTATATGTGCAGCAAACCTATAAAGGTGTGGATGTATTTAATGCCGTTCAAACCTATGCTTTTAAAAATGGCAAGCTTGTTTCTGCTGCAAGCAAGCCGATTGCAAACATGGCTGATTTGGTAAATTCAGCAAACGCAAAAGCATCTGTTACACCTGCCAATGCGGTATCAATCGCGGGTGCAGCCTTAAAACTTCCGGTTGCCGTATCGCTGGCTACTGCAAAACAAATAAATGGTTTGCAGGAATTTGATTTTGGCAAACTGAACGTTTCATCTGTAAACGTAAAATCAAAACTTATCTGGTTGCCGAATGAGCTTACAAAAAAAGCAGAACTTAGCTGGCAGGTTGAAATACAGCCAAAAGGTACGCCTGATTACTGGCTTGTTAATGTGGATGCATTAAAGGGCAGTGTTATCAGCAAAATAAATCTGAATGTAATATGCGATTGGACGCATCCGAAAAATAACGGCGAGATCGGTACAAACATCACAACAAATTATGCAAACACAAGTGATGATGAAGATAAAAGCCTTGCTATTGGCAGTGCAAAATATAAAGTAGTTCCGTTTCCCAAAGAAAGCCCAACGCTGGGTTTCCCGGTTTCAAAAACAAATCCATGGACGCTTGCAGGAACCGGTAATAATGCCACCACTTTAAAATGGAATTCAGACGGTACAACAGATTACGACAGTACCAGAGGAAATAATGTTTTAGCACAGGAAGACAGGAATGGAAACAATGGTCTTGGTAATGGTGCTATATCAACAACGCCTTTACCCAATCTTACATTCAATTTCACGCCCAATTTTGGACAGGCGCCAACTACATCCGTAAACCAGCATTTTGCCATTACTAATTTATTTTACTGGAACAACATCATGCACGATATTTCTTACCAGTATGGATTTGATGAGGCGTCAGGAAATTTCCAGGCGAATAATCTTGGTCGTGGCGGTGCAGGTAACGATTATGTTTTTGCTGATGCGCAGGATGGCTCCGGAACAAGTAACGCAAACTTTGCTACGCCTAATGATGGAAATAACCCGCGTATGCAAATGTTTCTTTTTGATGCAGTGCCTACATTTAAAGTAAACAGTCCAACATCTTTTGCAGGTAAAAAAACGGCAACGGAGAGCGCATTTAGTACAGCTAATAAAATTGCTGATATAGGACCGATTACGAAAGGAACTGTGCTTTATAATAATGAAGCATCAGGCACTTTACACGATGCATGTACAGCAGCATTTAATGCAGGTGCACTTGCCGGAAAAATTGCCGTGATCGACAGAGGTACCTGTGCTTTCACCGTGAAAGTAAAAAATGCACAGAATGCAGGCGCCATCGGTGCGCTTATTGTAGATAATGCACCGGGCGAATATCCTTTTACTATGGGCGGCACCGATAACACGATTACGATTCCTGCATTTATGGTGAGCTTTGAAACAGGTGACACTATCGAACAATTTTTAACTGCACACACGAATGTCAATGTTACGATGAGAGAAGGTGTTCAGTTAGATGGTGATGCAGATGCCGGCGTTATGTCGCATGAATATACACACGGCATTTCAAACAGGCTTACCGGTGGTCCGGCTAATTCTGCGTGCCTGCAAAACAAAGAACAAATGGGTGAAGGATGGAGCGATTATATGGCTTTAATGGTTACTACAAATTGGTCAAAAGCAACAATAAGCGATGGACCTAATGCAAGACCGCTTGGTACGTATGTTCTTGGGCAAGGAACAGACGGACCCGGTATTCGTTATTATCCCTACAGTACAGATATAAACGTTAATCCGTGGACTTATGACAGTCTTGCATCCAGCAGCAGGTTTTCAAATAGTATTCTTTCGTACGATCCACATGTTGTTGGTGAAGTATGGTGTAATATGCTTTGGGTAATGACGTGGGATTTGATCCAGCGCAAAGGCATTGCGACCAATATTTATAACTCGGCTGCAATTAAAGGCAATAATATAGCCTTAAAATTAATGGTTGAAGGATTGAAATTACAAAAGTGCAGCCCGGGCTTTGTTGACGGACGTGACGGTATTTTAAAAGCAGATACTTTATTATTTGGCGGACAATACAGCCCTATAATATGGCAGGCATTTGCAAGCAGGGGTTTAGGTTATAACGCATCTGAAGGTGCAACCGGCAATATTAAAGATGGTGTGGCAGATTATAGTCTTCCCCCGGGATTGCTGAAGAAGTCATCTAACATTGAAGCAGTAAGTGTAAGCGAATCAAAAATTATTTCGCTTGCACCAAACCCGGCAAGCAACAAAGTTACCCTCACTATAAATGGTAATAAAAAGCATTTGAATGTTGATTTGCTTAATGAAAGCGGTCAGCAATTAAAACATTTTATCATGAATGGTGAAAGTTTGCAAATGAATCTTCCAAAACTTGCAGCGGGTATGTATTATATTAAAGTAAGTGGCGAAGGCGTATCTGAAAGCAAGAAATTAATTATTCAATAAATATTTGTTTCCTTTTTAAAAAGCCCCGTATAAATTGGGGCTTTTTTCATTATAGCACTACTCTCCTGCCCTATTCTTTGCGTTCGTACACGTACGGGAATTGTCCGCTTTCGAACACTTCTCCAGCAAACGCTTTCGTAAAACGCTTATCCATCAGGCATTTCAGCATTGGCATAACCGTTGAAAGATTTGATGCGGAACGTGTGACCGCTTTGTAAAGAGACTTCCACTTTCCTGTTTAAATTATTTCTATGTTCAAGAATTATTTCAAAACTGCATGGAGAAGCTTATGGAAAAATAAGTTTTATACGCTGATAAACATAAGTGGTTTAGGTGTGGGTTTAGCAACAGGAATTATGTTGCTGTTATGGGTGCAGAATGAATTGAGTTATGATAAGTTTCATCCGGATTATAAAAATATTTACCAGTTAAGTTCACATCTTCCGTCTAACGGTTCAACTGTAACGTGGGAATGGGTGCCTGGTCCGCTTGCTGTATATGCAAAATCAATTCCGCAGGTACAATCAATTGTTAGAACAGGCGCGCAGGGAGACCAGGTCATTTCAACAAAAGATAAAAGCAAAATGCTTGATGGAAATATTGCAGCTTACGTTGACAGTGGCTTTTTTTCTATGTTCAACTTTAAATTATTACAAGGCGATAAAGCGAGGCTTTTCCCCAACAATAATTCTGTTGTACTTACACAAGCTTTGGCGCAAAAACTTTTTAATAATGAAAATCCGGTTGGCAAAATAATAAACTATTCAGGCAGCAGTTTTACCATAACAGGCGTATTGCAAAATTTTCCTGTTAATTCTTCAATTAAATATGATGCAATTTTTCCAATGGGTTTTTATGCACAACAGTTTACTGCAAATGGTGGCAATGGCGACTGGAAAACGATTGATGAGGATTTAGGGGATTATGCTTTCATCACATATGTAAAACTTCAGCCAAATACTGACTTTAAGAAAACAGCTGATGCCTTTTCTGCAGCATATAAAAAAGCAAGAAATGGTGACAGCAATACTTCATTTCAATTAGAAAATATTGGCGATGTACATTTAATAAGCGCAGATGGAAATGATTCTGCTTTGAAGATGGTGCGCATATTTATGCTGGTGGTTATTTTGCTGCTCGCCATTGCCAGCATCAATTATGTAAACCTTTCAACTGCACGTTCTTTAATTCGTGCAAAAGAAGTAAGCATCCGCAAGATCATCGGCGCAAAAAAGCAGCAGTTATTTATACAATTTATAGTTGAAACTTTTATTGTTTTTTGCTTTGCCATAGCAGCAGCAGGTGTGCTTATTTATTTGCTGATGCCTTTGTACAATGATATTTCAGGAAAAGAATTAAGTTTCAGTTTAACCGATGTTGCCGTTAGGAAAGCCGCAGGTTTAGCCATTGCAGGAACAGTTATTGCGTCAGGAATTTATCCTGCTTTGCTGTTATCATCATTTAATCCAATTCAATCACTGAAAGGAAAAATTACTTCCGGCATTGGCGTAAACACAATGCGAAAGGCATTAGTTGTTTTTCAATTTGCTATTTCAGTTGTGTTGTTAGTGTGTACAATAATTATGAGCAGCCAAATGCAGTTCATTAAAAATACAGATGTTGGTTATGATAAGAGTTATGTTTTTGCAGTGCCTTTGACACAGGAAGTAACAGATCATACAGATGCAGTAAAAACAGAACTAAGAAAACAACCGGGTATATTGAACGTAGCAACATCTGATGCTTACGATATAGCAGATATAAGCAGTTCAACAGGCGATCTTGATTGGCCTGGCAAGCCGGAAAATACAACGCTGTATATAACAGGAGTTGATGCGGATAAAGATTTTATACCAACATTAAAAATCAAATTCCTCGAAGGAGATAATTTTTCAGGTACTCCTTCAGACAGCGCCCATTTTATTTTAAATGAAACAGCTGTTAAACAAATGGGATTAAAGGCACCTTATGTTGGCCAGCAAATCAGTTTACACGATTGGAAAGGAACCATTCTTGGTGTTGTGAAAGACTTCAACTTTAAATCATTAAAAGAAAAAGTATCACCATTAATTTTCTTTTCAAGATGGAAGCCCAATATTTTGTATGTACGCACAACTGCCGCAGGTGCGCAACAGGCAATAGCTGCAACACAACAACTGTATAAAAAATATTCGGGTAACATACCATTCAGCTATAACTTTTTAGATAAAAGCTTTGAAGCGCATTATAAATCTGAACAACATGCGGGCTTACTGTTTAATGTATTTGCAGGCATCGCCATTTTTATTTCCTGCCTTGGTTTGTTTGGTTTAGCTACTTACACAGCGCAGGCAAAAATTAAAGAGATTGGCATTCGCAAAGTGTTAGGCGCAAGTGTTGCCGGTATTATAACATTAATAAGTAAAGACTTTCTAAAGCTTGTGATTATTTCAATTGTTATTGCAATACCTGTTGCGTGGTGGGCAATGAATAAATGGTTGCAGGAATTTGCCTATCGGATTAATATTTCATGGTGGGTATTTTTAATTGCAGCAGTTATTGCTTTGTTGATTGCGGTGTTAACGGTAAGCTTCCAGGCAATAAAGGCAGCGGTTGCAAATCCTGTAAAAAGTTTGAGAACAGAATGATAAACGTGAAACGTGAATCGTGAATGTAAATCACAAATCAACTTTTATGTTTAAAAATTATTTCACTATAGCATGGAGAAATATAAGAAGGCATAAAGCTTATGCCGCAATAAATATCAGCGGGCTTGCAGTGAGTATGGCAGCCTGCGTGTTGTTGTTTATTGTAGTGCAATATGAATTGAGTTATGAAAAATTTCAACCCAATTATAATCGCATTTATCAAATAGTAACAGAAGAGAAATATCCTGATGGCATAGAATATACACCCGGCGTTCCCTTTCCTTCATTAGAAGCAGTTCGTGCAGATTTTCCGCAGATAACAACCAGTGCTTTGTTTTCAAGCGATCAAAGCCAGGTTACCGTGCTTGGTGATAATGCAACCAATAATACTTCACAGAAAAAATTTATTGAAGAGAGCGGTTTCTTCTTTGCAGATCCGCAATTCTTCCAGGTGTTTCATTATAATTTTCTTATTGGCTCTCCTGATGTTTTAAAAGAGCCAAACGCAACAGTGCTTACACAATCAACGGCAACAAAATATTTTGGCAACTGGAAAACTGCAATGGGTAAATTTTTGAAATTAGATAATAAAGCCGTTGTAAAAGTTGCAGGTATTTTACAGGATGTTCCTGCAAACACAGATTTTCCGTTGCGTATCGTTACTTCTTTTGAAACGGCAAAAGCAAATGCAGATACTTATAGTTACACACCATTCTGGGGAAGCACCACAAGCAATTTTCAATTGTTTATGTTATTGCCGCAAAATGTTTCTGTGCCAAGCGTAAATGCGCGGCTTGCAGATTTTATTTCAAGACATGACAAGGTTGACAGAACAAGCAAGCGCATAAATTTTCTGCAACCTTTGCGTAATGTTCATTTCGATAATCGCTTTAGTAATTTCGGTGATCACATCACTTCAAAATCTACCTTACTTACATTATCGCTCATCGGCATTTTTATTATTGTGATGGCTTGCATCAATTTCATCAACCTTGCCACTGCACAAGCTGTTAACCGTTCAAAAGAAATTGGAATACGAAAAGTGCTTGGCAGCAATCGCGGTAAATTATTTTGGCAGATGATGGGTGAAACAGCGATGATCGTTTTCTTTGCAATGATAATTGCAGGCGCTATCGCTTATGTTTGTTTGCCATTTGTTAAACATATTGATGCCATCAACGAACCGCTTGGCATTTTTAAACCACAAACTATTTTATTTTTAATTGCTGCAGGATTTGTTGTTACCATTTTCTCGGGTTTCTATCCTTCATTGATTATGTCTGGTTTTACACCGATGACTGCATT
>DASZUY010000402.1:0-6453 GCA_035547495.1 Parafilimonas sp.
CAAAGGGTGTTGGTTGAGCTCGCATATTTTCAGGGTTATACGCAAGATGAAATTTCAAAACTTTTAAATATTCCTTTAGGTACTGTAAAAACAAGATTGCGCAGTGCACTTATACAATTAAGAACACTGTTTAAAAGATAATGGATATTAAGAATTACATAGAAAGTGGAATAATCGAGAGCTATGTTCTTGGTGTTGCAACGCCGGCAGAAATTGCCGAGGTTAAAGCGATGGCTAAAGAACATATTGAAGTGCGGCAGGCAATTCTTGATTTTGAAAATCTTTTGCAACAGCAACTGAACAAAGATGTGGTGCAACCACCCGCGCATATAAAATCAGATCTTCAAAATATTTTATTTGCTGATTCTTCTTCTGAAAAAACAACATTAGCACCTGTTAGAAGTATTAATCTTTCAAGATACATTGCTGCCGCTGCAATCATTTTGCTTGTAGTAAGCACTTCGCTTAATTTTTATTTTTATTCAAAATTTAAAGATTCTTCTGACCGATACGAAGCATTGTTGAGCGACAGAAACGATCTGCAGGCAAGCAACGCAGCTTACAAATCGAAGCTTGATGAAATAAACCAGAGCCTTCAAATGATGGAAGATCCGCACATGGTAAAAATTCAGTTGAATGGCATAAAAGGTAAAGAAGAAAATACAGCGGCTGTTTATTGGGATACACGTACAAAAGAAGTTTACTTGTTACCAATGAAAATGGATAAAACGCCCCAGGGAATGCAATACCAATTGTGGGCTATTGTTGATGGTAAACCTGTTGACGCAGGTATGGTTGGTGATTGTGCTGGTTTATGCAAGATGAAAGTAATTGATCATGCAGAAGCATTTGCTATTACGCTCGAAAAACAAGGTGGAAGCAAAACGCCTACTTTAGCTGATATGTTCGTGATAGGTAAAGTGTCTTAATATCTTAATATATTTCACACATAATTTTTAATCCCGCAAGTTTTTTTGCGGGATTTTTTTTGCGCAAATCTTTTTATAAAACCGCTCATGTTTATTCATCGTACATGATAGTGCACATGAAATAAGCTGTAATGATAACGCGGTACCAGTTATAATTCAGCCTAATCATAAAATGCAAAATCAAAAAACAAAATCATGAAAAAAATATTAAAAAAATTCTCTCTTTTAATAGCACTTATTTGCCTTACTACAATTGCAGTTCAGGCACAGGAAAAAACGGTTATGGTTGGCGGAGCAGCCATGTATCCATCAAAAAATATTATTGAAAACGCAGTGAATTCTAAAGATCATACAACACTTGTTGCGGCAGTAAAAGCTGCAGGTCTTGTAGAAACTTTAGAAGGTCCTGGCCCGTTTACTGTATTCGCACCAACAAACGAAGCATTTAATAAACTGCCGGCCGGCACGGTTGATAATTTATTAAAACCTGAAAATAAAGATCAGCTTACATCAATTCTAACCTACCATGTTGTTGCAGGAAAAGTAGATAGCAAAACATTGATGGATTGGATTAAAAAGAACGGCGGTACTTATACAGCTACAACTGTACAAGGCGGAAAATTAATGTTCAGTATGAAAGGAAATAACTTAATGGTGATGGATGAAAGCGGACATACTGCCAAAGTAACTATTAAAGATGTTTATCAATCGAATGGCGTTATTCATGTTATAGATACTGTGTTAATGCCGAAGATGTAAACTACAGGGGTTTTAAGGTGAACAATAAAGGGCCGCTTTCCAGCGGCCCTTTTCTTTTACATTTGCGCAAAAAAGTGAAGCCAAAGTTTTCGTTGTTCATTCCCGCAATTGTTTGGTTTGTTATTGCAACTGTTTTACTCGTAATGCCAGGGCCAGACATTCCATCAGTAAGTTTTCTTGATAAAATTTATTTTGATAAATGGGTTCATGCCGGATTATTTGGAGGCATGACTATTTTATTTAGTTATCCATTCATCAAAAATTTTACACTCACAAAAAAATTGTTGATTTATATCGCCATTGCATGTGCACTTTATGGGGTGACAATGGAATATGTACAAAAATATTTTGCTTTTGAAAGAGACTTCGATTATTACGATATGGTGGCGGACAGCGTAGGATGCATCATTGCTTATTTTGTTATAATGGCTTTTAAACGCAGGCTGGATAAGAAACATCAAACAGCTATATAAAAAATAAGCCCCTGTAGACACAGGGGCCGCAACCAAAACTAACTGCTTATGAGAAAATTGACTACTTACGTATTTTATCTTTTTTATTTCAAATCAAATGCCAGAAATTTTTCGAGACTTGTTAATCTTATTTCCGAGGCATTTAATTAATTAATAGAGCACAAATATCGTAAGAAGTTTAGTGTATAATTGTTAACCTATCGTTACAAGATTTTTGCGGTTCAAAGATACTGCTTTATTTAGCTTTTAACATGCAGAAAAACATTGTTTTAAAATTAAAACCATCGCAATCAGTAAGCGAAAAACTTATTAAAAAACATATTGCAGAATCGATTGGTGTATTAGAAAATACTATCTCAGGATTTTTTATTCAAAAAAAAAGTTATGATGCGCGCAGTAAAAATGTATGGGTTAATCTTTCATTAACAGCATTTATAAATGAGCCGTTTCAAAAACAAAATTTTAAACGCGTTTTATTTAAAGATGTTCATCATACAGAACATTCTGTTTTAATAATCGGCGCAGGACCGGCAGGATTATTTGCTGCATTGAAATTAATAGAACAAGGTATTAAGCCGGTTATTTTAGAAAGAGGAAAAGATGTACGTTCCCGCAGAAGAGATCTTGCTCTTTTAAATAAAGAAGGAGTTATTAACCCGGAAAGTAATTATTGTTTTGGTGAGGGCGGCGCAGGCACTTATAGCGATGGTAAACTTTATACGCGGAGTAATAAAAGAGGCAGCATCGAAAGCATTTTAAATTTATTTGTGCAGTTTGGTGCTGATGAAAAAATTTTATACGAATCACATCCGCATATCGGCACAAATAAATTGCCACACATTATAACTGCAATGCGTGAACAGATTGTTGATTGCGGTGGCAAATTATTGTTTGAAAAAAAAGTTGTTGATTTTAAAATTGAAAAAAATAAAATCACTTCTGTAAAAACTGCGGATGGAAATACTTTCATACCGGAAGCGGTAATACTGGCAACAGGGCATTCAGCAAGAGATATCTTTTTATTGTTGAATGAAAAGAAAATCTTAATAGAACAAAAACCTTTTGCATTGGGAGTAAGAGTTGAACATTCTCAAACTTTGATTGATTCCATCCAATATCATTGTGATGTTCGCGGCGAATATTTGCCACCGGCATCTTACAGTTTAGTTGAACAGGTAAAAGACAAAGGCGTGTTTAGTTTTTGTATGTGCCCTGGTGGAATTATTGCACCCGCTTCAACAAACAATGGAGAATTAGTTGTGAACGGATGGAGCCCAAGCAAGCGAAATAATCCTTTTGCAAACAGCGGAATTGTTGTGGAAGTTCAGAACAAGGATTTATTGGATTATAAGGATTATGATGAAAATAAAAATCAAATTCCATCCTCATTACTTGGTATGTATTTTCAGCAATCAATAGAAAGAAAAGCTTTTAATGCAGGCGCAGGAAATTTTGTTGCACCTGCCCAACGCATGATAGACTTTTGCAACAATAAAATGTCTGCATCATTACCTGATTGTAGTTACGTGCCCGGTGTAAACAATGCAGATTTAAAGAGTGTTTTGCCAAATTTTATTTATACATCTTTACAAAAAGCATTTAAAGTTTTTGGCGAAAAACGCAAAGGTTATTTTACGAATGAAGCAATAGTTGTTGCCACAGAAAGCCGCACTTCTTCGCCCGTTAGAATTCCAAGGCATGAAAATAATTTGCAGCATCCGCAAATAGAAAACTTATATCCTTGTGGTGAAGGCGCAGGATATGCAGGTGGTATTGTAAGCGCAGCTATGGATGGAGAAAAAGTTGCATCAATTATTATTCAACAATTAAGGAAATGATGTTAGTTTAAAAGCTTCTTAAATATTCTCAAAGTATTTCCTGCTACATTTGCCAGGAAAATTTTTTAAACGAAATGAACATTCTCGAACTGCATCATCTTAAAAAATATTTTGCTACACAAAAGGCAGTTGATGATATAAGTTTTTCAATTGAGCAAGGAAGTATTTTTGGTTTGCTCGGTCCGAACGGTGCAGGCAAAACCACGTTGCTGCGTATGATTACAGGCATCTTTTTTCCTGATGAAGGCGAAGTTATTTTGGATGGAAAAAAACTTAACCCGCTAACTGATATTGCGAAAATCGGTTACATGCCGGAAGAACGCGGCTTATATAAAAAAATGAAAATTGGCGACCAGGCTTTATACCTCGCACAGCTTAAAGGACTAAGTGTAAATGATGCAAAACAAAAAATTAAATACTGGTTTGAAAAGCTTGAAATGGAAAGCTGGTGGAGCAAGAAGGTGGAAGATCTTAGCAAAGGTATGAGCCAAAAACTACAGTTTGTAACTACTGTTTTACATGAACCAAAACTCATTATTCTTGATGAACCTTTTAGCGGGCTAGATCCTGTAAATGCGAACTTAATTAAAGATGAAATTTATGGTCTTGCACAACGCGGCAGCACAATTATTTTCAGCACACACAGAATGGAGCAGGTTGAAGAAATTTGCGATCATATTGTACTTGTAAACCTTGGAAAAAAAATTTTGGATGGCTCTGTTCAAAATATAAAAAATGAGTTTAAAGAAAATAAATTTAAAATTCATTTAAGTGAAATTCCGCCGTCTTTAACAACGAATGTTTTCGAAATAATTGATCAAAAAGCAAACAACTTTGTTGTAAAAATTAAAGATGGTTTTAAAAGTAACGATGTTTTAAAATATTTTATTGATAACAATATAAATGTTGAAGGCTTTAATGAAATATTGCCTTCATTAAACGAAATCTTTATACAGTTAGTTGAGGGAACAAAAGCCACTACACGTTCATTTCAAAAAATATAATTCAGTCGCATGAATAAAATCTCATTGGTTGCTAAAAGAGAATTTTTAACCCGCGTAAGAAAGAAAACTTTTTTGCTTACCACCATATTATTGCCTTTGTTGTTCTTTGGTTTTTATGCGTTGATCATTTATTTCTCTGTAAGCACAGATGAAAAATTTAATATCGCTGTAAATGATGATGCAAATATTTTCAAGGGAAAAATTGAAGGCGACGAAAACGTTCATTTCAATTTTGTGCAACATCAAACACAACAAACATTAAAAACTGAAATTGAGCAAGGCAAATACGATGGTTATGCAATTGTTCCTGCAAATGCAAACATTTTAGATAATGTAACAATCCCAATTGTTACCGAAAATTCTGTTGGCATAATGAGCCGCGGAAAAATTGAAGACAAGATAAATGGTGCATTAGAACAGCAACGTTTACTCGCATTAAACATTTCTAAATCGCAACTCGACAGCGCGAAAAAAACAGCGAATATTCCATTCTCAAATTTAAAGGGCAAAAATAACTCTGATGATGAACAAGGTTTAAGTGCAGCAGTCGGTTATATTTCCGGTTTTCTTATCTATATCGTTTTATTTATTTATGGAACGATGGTAATGCGTGGCGTAATGGAAGAAAAAGTAAGCCGTATTGCAGAAGTGATTGTAAGTAGTATAAAACCATTTCAGTTAATGATGGGAAAAATATTAGGCATTGGTGCTGTTGGTTTAGTACAATTTATTATCTGGATAATACTCATGATTAGTTTGAACTTTTTATTGCCGGTTTTGTTTCCACACCTCGTACAACAGATGCATTCATCCAGTATGGAGCCAGGTAGTATGCAGGCTGCAGATGCCATGCGCAACAGTGGTTTTTTACATAGTCTTGGTGGCGTAAACTTCCCATTAATTATCGCTTGCTTTATATTTTATTTTATTGGTGGATATTTATTGTACTCATCTTTATTTGCATGTGTTGGTTGTGCAGTGAACGAAGATCCGCAAGACGCTCAAAGTTTAATGTTGCCGATAACGATGCCTATAATTTTTGGTATTGTTATTATGTCGAAAGCAGTTAATGAACCTACAAGTGGTTTGGCTGTGTTTGGCAGTTTGTTTCCTTTATTTTCTCCTATCGTAATGATGGCAAGAATAGCACACGGCGTTGGCGATGTTGTTCCCTTATGGCAATTAATTGCAAGCATCGTGTTTCTTATACTCGGCTTTCTTGGAACGACGTGGTTTGCCGCGAAAGTTTATCGTACAGGTATTTTAATGTATGGCAAGAAACCAACCTGGAAAGAACTATGGAAATGGGCTTTGCGAAAGTCTTAAAGCGACTACTGCAGTTTGAACGACTCTTCAACTATTCGTTGATTGCCGGAGGTGTTTTTGTAGCTTGATTTTATATAAATATCGCGCGTTACCGGATCGTAAGATGAACTTAAGATCTGGAATG
>DASZUY010000403.1:0-1592 GCA_035547495.1 Parafilimonas sp.
TATTGATCTTAACCTTCTCTTTCAGCAGCCAGGTGATTAAAAAATCCCATAGCATTCCAATAAAACCAACAATACCAAACTTAAAAGCTTTAAAAATCATTTCCATGCCGCATAATAACGCGTTGTATGCGATTTTAGTGCAATGTAACATGTTTGATTTTTTTCAGCGACATTTGCGGCATTGAGCAGACGATATAATATGATACTATATAAAACAGATTCTGAAGTTGAGTTAATGAAGCAAAGCGCGAGATTGGTGAGTAAAACGCTTACAGAAGTTGCTAAAGTTTTAAAGCCCGGCATTACAACATTTCAACTCGATAAACTATGCTTTGAATTTATCAAAGACCATAAAGCCATCCCTTCATTTTTAAATTACAGAGGTTATCCCTACACAATTTGTGCATCAGTAAACGATGTTGTTGTGCACGGTTTTCCAAACAATGTTGCCTTAAAAGAAGGTGACATTGTTACAATTGATATGGGCGTGATTTTAAACGGCTGGCACGGCGATCATGCTTATAGTTTTTTATTGGGTGAAGCGGGTGATGATGTTTTGCAACTGCTGCGCGTAACAAAAGAATCTTTATATAAAGGCATTGAAAAAGCGGTTGCGGGAAACCGTGTGGGTGATATTTCTTTCGCAATACAGGAACATACAGAACGCAAACACGGTTATGGTGTGGTGAGAGAACTGGTTGGTCATGGCATAGGAAGAAGCTTGCATGAAGATCCGCAAGTTCCAAACTATGGTAAACGTGGTAACGGACCAAGATTAAAAGAGAATGTTGTATTGGCAATTGAGCCAATGATCAATATGGGTTCAAAAGATGTTTATACAGAAGATGACGGCTGGACAGTGCGTACACGTGATGGCAAACCTTCCGTACATTTTGAACATGATGTTTGTGTGAAGAGAAATAAAGCGCTTATACTTTCTGATTATTCAATTATTGAAGCGGCGGAAAAAAATAATCCAAATCTAAATACAAGCTACGAGCAAAGAGTGGCAGCAGTTGTTGGTTGATTACTTCAAATTAAAATCAAACAGCGTAGCGGTAAACTCTCCGCGTTCACGCTTTTTTGTTATCGCGCTAAAGTTGCCTTTGTAACGCATGGTTTGCGGCACTAATAAATCACCAACTTTTGTCATTTCAACCTGCATGCTCACATCAAAATCGTATAAGCCCGCTTTATAGCTTAAGGTGTAAGTACGTGCAATTACATCCATTGTTTTTGCATCAAACCAGGTTGTCATTTCATCTACCACAACATCTCCGCGCTGAAAAAACCCTAAATCTTCTTTTGGTTTTATAGAAAATATATAAGCATAATTGCCACGGTAAGTTGCGTAATCAAGTGTGTAATTATAAATTCTTTTTGCATGATCATCATACAAATCAAGCTTATTGCCAATAAAAGGAATGCCCGGAATTTTTTTACCGGGATCAAAAAACAACATTTTCAATTGTTCTTTGTGTTTTTCCAAACCGCTTTTATCCGCAGTGGAAAATGAATGACCGGCTACGACATTATCCTCACCGCAAACCTTGCCTTTCGTTAAAAAAATGGATGCATACATTTCACCCGTT